>NZ_PNOZ01000052.1:0-44490 GCF_002879555.1 Verrucosispora sp. ts21
GGTTGGGGTGGTCAGGGGGGTGGGTGGGGGGTTGATGACGGTGCGTTCGAGGTTGACCTGGGCCTGGCCGGTGCCGCCGACGGTGATGTTGTCGTACGCCTGGAGCTGCTTCTCCTGGTCGAAGTAGAGCACCGTCATGGTCAGCGGGGTGGGCTCCTCGCCTTCGAGGCCGCGCAGGCCGGCGCCGCCGGTGGAGCCCTGCACCATCAGCGTGGTGGGCTGCTGGCCGGGGACCTCCGGCAGCTGGTCGATCTGCCGGCGGTGGATGTGGCCGGCGAGCACGAGCGGGGTGGTGCCGGCCAGCGGGGCGGCGATGACCGGGTCGTGCACCAGAGCGAGGTTCACCGGCTTGGGCGCGCTGCGGATCGTGGCGGCGAGCTTCTCACCCGTGGCGGTCAACTCGTCGGCGGTGGGCGGGATGAGCCCGCCGGCGGCCGGTGAGGTGCTCTTGTCCGGGGTGAAGCGGGGGTCGCCGATGCCGGCGATGGTGAGCCCGGCGACGGTGGTGGTCGCGTTGTCCAGCACGATCGCGTTCGGCTGACGGGCCACCGCCGCCGACGTACGCCCCGAGTCGTGGTTGCCCCGGATGTAGACGTACGGCTTGCGGAGCAGGCTGATCGAGCCGACGTAGGACGCCTCCGGTTCGCTGCCCCAGTCGGTGATGTCGCCGGTGTCGATGATCACGTCGATGCCGAACTGCTCCACCACGGTGCGGATGAGCTGCCAGGCGGTCGGGTTGAGGTGCATGTCGGAGATGTGCAGCACACGGGTGGTGCCCGGGTCCTGCTCGTACACGGGCAGCGCCGACACGGTGGTGTAGAGCTGGGTGACGTTGCCGATGAGGCGCTGGAGCTGCTCGGCGTACCGGGTGTAGTCGTTGGCGATCTTGCGTACGTCACCGACGATTGCGGGTGCGTTGACCAGCAGCCCTTCGTACGTCGGCTCCTCGATCGCCTGGGGCCGTAGCGTCGTCGCCGCGGTGCCCAGGCTGCCCGCGGTGATCAGCAGCGCCAGTGCGCCGGCCCAGGCGGCCCGGCGGGTGTTGCGGAAGACCAGCAGGGCCAGCAGCACGGTGGCCAGCACGGTGGCACCGAGCGTACGCAGCCCGAGGCGCAGCACGCCGTCGGTGACCTCGTCGACCGCCGACTGGGTGGCCCGGTTCAGGCTCGCCGGATCGTCCAGCAGTGCCTCGACCCGACTCTGGTCCAGCGCGCCCAGCTCGACGGTCAGCTGGGTCGGCCCGTCGTGGCTGTTGAGCAGGAGCGCCCCCAGCGGTGGGATCTTGACGGTGGTGCCACCGTCGACGGACGGCGAGAGGGACAGTTTGGCCCGGAACGGGCCGATGTCCGTGCCGACCTGCCCGCCGGCGAGGGTGCCGAGCAGCACTCCGGCCAGGGTGACGACCAGCACGGCCAGGGCGACCCCGATCCGGCGTACGCCGGTGAGCCGCCCGGAGCGGCGCGGCGCGGCATCGGTCCGCCGCAGTGACGCAAAGCGTCTCGGACGGCGGGCCGGCGTCTCGGCCTCCCGGCCGTGCTCCGGCTGCTCGTGTTCCTGATCACCCATGGTGAGATTCTGACCTGCCTGCCGAAGGATCTTGACAAACCTGAGGTGTGGTGCTTCGAGGGTGCCTCAGCTTCGCCCAGCTCCGCCACCTGCGAAAACAAGTCGCAACAGTCGGTCGTCCTCGGGGGCGGGTCGACCCCGGCCGTCATGGTTGGAGGTGCTCACCCAGATCGAGCCGTCCGGGGCGGCCGCGACGGCACGCAGTCGCCCGTACTGCTCGGTCAGCAGCGCCTGGGGCTGCCCGAGGACCGTACCGGTGTCGGTCAGCTCGACCAGCCAGAGCCGCTGGCCGCGCAGGCACGCGGTGGCCAGCGTCCGCTCGACGGCGGCCAGCCCCGAGCAGGACGCCTCGTCGGTCGGCCACTGCACGATGGGGTCGACGTACTTCTCGTCGTCGCCCTGGCCCTCGACCTCGGGCCAGCCGTAGTTCTTGCCCTTGGTGATCTGGTTGATCTCGTCCCAGGTGTTCTGACCGAACTCCACCGCGTACATCCGGTCGCCGTCCCAGGCGATGCCCTGCACGTTGCGGTGGCCCAGCGACCAGACGGGCGAGTCCGGGTACGGGTTGCCGGGTGCCGGCTTGCCGTCCGGGGTGATCCGCAGGATCTTGCCGCCGAGCTGCTTGACGTCCTGTGACTGGTCGGTGTCCCCGGCGTCGCCGGTGCTGGCGTAGAGCTGCCCGTCGGGGCCGAAGGCCAGCCCGCCGCCGTTGTGGATGCCCGCCTTGGGGATGCCGGTCAGGATCGGGGTGGGTTCCTCGCCGAGCCGCAGCCGGGCGATCCGGTTGTCCTGTTCGGCGGTGTAGTAGACGAAGACCGTGCGGTCCTGCGCGAACTTCGGTGACACGGCGATACCCAGCAGGCCACCCTCGCCCGAGGCGGCCACGTCGTCGATGGTCTGCACCTCGGTGACCCGCAGGCCGTCCGGGGACGACTCCGGGCCGACCTGGACGATCCGGCCGGTGTCGCGTTCGGTGACCAGAGCGCCGCCGTCGGGCAGGAAGGCGATGCCCCACGGCACCCGCAACCCCTTGGCGAGCACGGTGGCGACGACCTCCTGGCCGCCGTTGCCGGCGCTGGTCGACGGAGTGGGCAGGTTCGGGGGCTTACCGGCCGGGTCCGGCTCCGGTTCGCCGAGGCTGCAACCGGCGGCGGCCAGCAGGAGTGTCGCGCCGGACGCGGCGAGAAGCGTACGGAGCTTAAGGGCGCGGGAGACTGGGGGACTGGCGCTCACCCGGCCCAGGGTAGTCCGCTGCGGACGCGGGCGTCGGTGGGCGCGTACGCGGCCCCTCGGCGGCGGTAACCGTCGCGAGGGCTATCGTCAGCGGGCGTGAAGGTATGGATTCCGCACGAGACCGGCCACGACCTGCTGGGTGAGCTGCCGCCGGAGGTCGTCGTCGAGACGATGAGTGATCCGGCCCGGCTGCCGTCGTCGACGTCCGGCGTGCGTTTCTGGGTGCCACCCTTCCTCGCTCCGGCGGCGGCCACCGCCCTGCTGCGTGACCTGCCCGACCTGGCGGTGGTCCAGTTGCTCTCGGCGGGGGCGGACACCTGGGTCGGGCGGATTCCGCCGGGAGTCGTGCTCTGCGACGCCCGGGGCGTGCACGACCCGTCCACCGCCGAGTGGGTGGTCACCGCCATCCTGTCCCAGCTGCGCGGTTTCCCGGCGATGATCCGCGCCCAGGCGCAGCGGCGCTGGGTGTACGACGAGGTGGCGCCCACCGACGAACTGGCCGGCAAGCGGATCCTGATCGTCGGGGCCGGTTCGATCGGCACCGCCGTGCGTGACCGGCTGGCCCCGTTCGAGGTGCAGTTCGACCTGGTCGCCCGCACCCCGCGTCCCGAGCAGGGCGTGTACGGGGTCGAAGACCTGCCCACGCTGCTGCCACAGGCTGACGTCGTGGTGCTGCTGGTGCCGCTGACCGAGCAGACCCGAGGACTGGTGGACGAGTCGTTCCTGGCCGCGATGCGCGACGGCGCGTTGCTCGTCAACGCCGCCCGGGGGCCGGTGGTCGTCACCGAGGCGCTGGTCGCCGAGGTGGCCGGCGGCCGGATCCGGGCGGCCCTGGACGTCACCGACCCGGAGCCGCTGCCGGCCGATCATCCGCTCTGGGAGTTGCCGAACGTGCTGATCACTCCGCACGTGGCCGGGTCGGTGCGGGGGCTGTTGCCCCGGGCGTACCGCCTGGTGGGCCAGCAGATCCGGCGGTTCGTTGCCGGAGAACAGCCCGACAACGTGGTGGTGGACGGCTACTGAGCCACCGGGACGTCGTCGCGGTCGGCCACCGGGTCGCCTCGGTCGGCCGCCGCCACCAGCAGTGGCAGGTCGACGTGGCGTACCGCGGGCAGGACGAGTTGCCGACCGTCGTCGAGAAGGGCGACCGCCCGGCCGCGGGTGTCGCCGCCCAGCTCGACGATCTGGTCCCAGCGGATCTGGCGGTCGCCGAGCAGCGCCCGTAGCCGCAGACCGTCCGGATTCGCATCGGTGCCGGCCCGCCAGGCCCAGACGGCCACCGCCAGGGGCACCAGCAGCACCGGCAGCAGGTACGCGCGGGCGTCGGCCAGTGGCAGGGCGCCGATGGTGGCGATGATCGCCCCGACCAGGATGGCCTGGTGGTGCCGGAATCGGGTGGTATCGGTGCGGCTCACCCCTCGATGATCCCACCATCGCCGGCCCGGACGGCAGTGGGTTGCGAACCGGTCCGTCCGGGGGCCCTGATTCTGTGTGGTCAACCGAGCGCGTACAGTGATCTGACTCAATGGGCGTCACTGATTGCGTGCTTGCTCGTTCTCGGGGGTGAGTAGCCGACCAGCCGCCCGCCCTCGCACCGCCGCACCGCCCCAGTGCCCCCTCACGAAGGCGAATGTCGTGCCCGTCGCGTCCGTGTTCCGCGCCATCGTCCGACGCTCCGCCCTGCCGGAGACGTGCGTACTCGCGGTGGTGTCTGTGCTTGTCGTCGTCGGTGCGGCCGGCTCGATGCCGGCGCTGGCGGTGGTGGCGCTCGCCGGTGCGGCCGGCTCGACGCTGGCCGGTGTACGGCTGTCCCGGCTCGCCGCCGGCCCCGATGCGCCGACCCTCGGTACGCCCGGCGGGCGGCTCGCCCGCCGTCGGGCCGCTCGGCCGCGTCGGGCCGCCGCCCTGCTACACGCTGCGGTGGTGAGCGCCGGTCTGACCGCGGCGGTGCTGCCGCTGGTCGCCGTCGGTGGTCGCTCGACCGCCGCCGTCGCCGGTCTGGCCGGCACCGCTGCGCTGCTCGGCGGTGGCCTGTTCAGCCTGCCGCGCCGAGCGGCGACGCCGGGCCGGCTGTGGTGGCGTCGACTGCTCGACGGCGCTGTGGCCGGTGCCTGCCTGGTGCTCACCGCCTGGCTGCTGCTGCCGTACGCGGGCGTGCCGACCCCGGTGCGCCTGGTCGCGGCGGTGGCCATCGGTCTGCTGGCCGGCAGCGTGCTCGCCCTGCTGACCGGGCCGGACCGGGCGTCCGGCATCACCCGCTGCCGGGCCGGCGCGGGACTGATCCTGCTCGCGTTGACGCTGCTGGCTGCGCTGCCGACCGGGGTCGGGCGCGCGGCCCTGCTGGCGGTCGCGCCGCTGGTGATCGGCGTGCTGCTGACCGCCGCCGGGGTACGGCGCGTGGTGGAGGCGGACGGGGAACCGCCACTTGCCCCGGTGGTCTGGCCGCGGGTGGTGGTCCCGGCGATCGGGGTGGTGCTGGCCGTCGTGCACCAGTTGCAGTCCGGGCAACTGCCCGACCACACCACCGTCGTGCTCGCCCTCGCCGCGGTGCCCGCCCTGGTGGCTCGTGAACTGCTAAACGTCGGGCCACAGACCACCCCGGCCCAGACCACCCAGGCCCAGACCACCCCGACCCAGGCCACCCCGACCCAGGCCACCCCGACCCAGACCGCCCCGGCTCACACCGCCCCGCCTCCGACCGCCGAGACCGGGGCCGGAAAAACCGGGGCCGGAGCCGTCGTCGGGGAGCCCGTACCGGTTGGACGTGCCGCCCTGCTGCGGGCGCTGGCGGCGCGGTCGGAGTCGGCGACCGGCACCCTGCTGGTGGTGGACCTGCACCTCACCGAGGTGCCCGGGGTGTCCGCGCGGGACGACGTGGCCGCCGAGGCCGTGCGTCGGGCGAGGGCTGTGACGGCCGTCGACGACGAGGTGATCGACCTGGCTGGCAGCGGTTTCGCGGTGGTCACCGGCGTGGCGGCGCTGCTGGCCTACGCGTTGGGCGCTCGGCTGCTCGAGGCGTTGGACCGACCGTACGAGGTGTCCGGCGCGGTGCTGCGCTCGCGGGCCAGCGTCGGGTTGGCCGAACTGGCCCACGGCCGGCCGGAGGACGTGTTGCGCCAGGCGGACCTGGCCCGACGACGCGCGGTGCAGCTGGGCCGGGACCGGATCGAGTGGTACGACGCGTACCTGGAGGAGCAGCTGGTCCGTCGGCTGGATCTGGAGCGGGAACTGCCCGGCGCGGTCGCCCGAGGCGAGCTGGATCTGGTCTACCAACCGGTGATCGGGCTCGCCGACCGGCTGCCGGTCGGTACGGAGGCGCTGCTGCGCTGGCGCAGCCCGGTCCTCGGCACAGTGTTTCCGGCCGAGCTGCTGCCGGTGGCGGAGGATCTCGACATCGTCGGTGAACTGGGTGTCTGGGTGTTGGACCGGGCCTGCCGGCAGGTGGCGGAGTGGTCAGTGGGCGGGCGGCGGCTGTGGATGGCGGTGAACGTCACCACCCGTGAACTGATCTCACCGGACTTCGTACCCCGGACGGCGGCGGTGCTTGCCGCACACGGGGTGGCACCGGACCAGTTGGTGATCGAGGTGGCCGAGCCGCGGGTCTGCACCGAGCTGCCGACCGTCGTGGCCCGACTGGCCGGGCTGCGGTCGTTGGGCATCCGCACCGCGCTTGACGACTTCCGGGCCGAGCAGGCATCCCTCGCCCAGCTCCGGCGACTGCCGATCGACCTGCTCAAGGTCGGGCCGGAGGTGACCGAGGCGAGCCGGGACCGCCCCCTGCTGGACGTGGTGGTCACCGTCGCCGACCGGTTGGGCGCGGAACTGGTGGCCGAGGGGCTGGAGTCCGCCCATCAGGTGGAGGCGGCCTGCCGCGCGGGGTGCCGCTACGGCCAGGGGTACGAGTTGGCGCGTCCCGCGACGGCCGAGCGGGTCGAGGCGTACTTCGAGGAGTTCCCGTCCGCCTCGCGGTGAATGCTTAACCGGTTCATGCCCCTATGCGGGGCGGGCCGGTGCTGCCGCGAGGCGTCAGGTGTGCCTGCTCGTCCTCCAGGTCGGTCGCCGGCGCACCCTCGATCAGTTGCAGGAGTTGCCGGGCGGCGTGTGCGCCGTACGCGGGGATGTCGCGTCCCACCGCGGTCAGTGGCGGATGCACCAGCCGACACAGTGGCGAGTCGTCCCAGGCCACGATGGACAGATCGGCGGGGACGGCGAGACCCATCTCCTGGGCCACCGACAATCCGGCGATGGCCATCACGTCGTTGTCGTAGATGACAGCGGTGGGGCGGATCCGGGAGCTGAGCAGCCGACGGGTCGCCCGCGCACCCTCCTCGCCGGTGTAGTCGGTGGAGGCGACGACCGCCTCGGCGAGACCGAGGCGCTGGCACACCTCGGTGAAGGCCTGCGTGCGGATGGTGGTGTGCAGCAGGTCGGGCAGGCCGGCGACGCGGGCCACCCGGCGATGCCCCAGGGCGTACAGGTATTCCACTGTCTCCACCAGGGCCGCCGCGTCGTTCGACCAGACGCTGGCCAACCGGCCGGTGCCGGTCGGCCCGCCGATCACCACGGCGGGCAGCCGCAACTCCTCAAGCACCGGCACCCGCTGGTCGTCGGTGCGCAGGTCGCAGACGAGCACCCCGTCGACCCGCCGCTCACCCCACCACCGGCGGTAGACCGCGATCTCGGCGTCGGCATCGGCCACCACCTGCAGGGTCAGCGCGTACGACCGGGCGGAGAGTTCCACCTCGACGCCGCTGATCAACTCCATGAAGAACGGTTCGATGCCGAGCGTCTGGGCGGGCCGAGCGAGGATCAGGCCGATCGCCCGGGCGGTCGCGCCGGACAACGCACGGGCCGCGCTGCTCGGGCTGAAGCCGATCTCGGCGGCGATGGCGAGGATGCGTTGTCGGGTCGCCTCGGAGACGCCGGGCTGGCCGTTGAGCGCGTACGACACCGCGCCCTTGGAAACCCCCGCCCGGCGGGCGACATCCGCGATCGTGGGCCGCTTCACCGGCGTGCGCCCCCCTGAGCCAGTCCGTTGTCGCTGGACAGGCTACCCCTCGACCGCCATCGGCCAGGCGCGGGCCGGAACGGCGCTGCTTGTTCGGTTCAGTCCGAACGATGGCGTCGATTCCGGGCTGCACGACGACAAGGTGTCCGGCCTGAAGTCCCGATCAGTAAAGGGTTTTCGGGCCGAAGACGATGTCCCGGTCGCACCGTTGACACTCGGGAAGTGCACCCGTACGGTGGCGTCACTTATCCGGTTCAGTCGACATTTCTCGACCTGTGGGGACGGGGAGCGGTGACATCGTGAGCGACGCGCGGGGGACCGGTCCGCTTCGGCAGGCGCTGCACGACGGCTGGACCCTGCGGGCGGTGTCCGGCCCGCAGGTGCCACCCGAGGTCGACGGCGTGACGGTGCCGGCCACCGTGCCCGGCTGCGTGCACACCGATCTGCTCGCCGCCGGGTTGATCCCCGACCCGTACCTCGACGACAACGAGACCGCGCTGGCCTGGATCGGGCACACCGACTGGTCGTACGAGACGACCTTCGACCGCCCGGGCGGCACCCACCAGCGGCTCGACCTGGTCTGTGCCGGGCTCGACACGGTCGCCACGGTCACCGTCAACGGCGTCGAGGTCGGCCGCACCGAGAACATGCATCGCGGCTACCGCTTCGACGTCACCTCGCTGCTCCAACCCACAGACAACACCCTGGCCGTACGCTTCGACTCCGCCTACCGGTACGCCCACGCGCACCGCGACCGCCTCGGCGACCGGCCCAACGCCTACCCCGAGCCGTTCCAGTTCATCCGCAAGATGGCCTGCAACTTCGGCTGGGACTGGGGGCCGACCCTGGTCACCGCCGGCATCTGGCAGCAGATCGGCCTGCACGGCTGGTCGGTCGCCCGGCTGGCCACCGTACGCCCGCTGGTCACGCTCGACGGCGTCGACGGGCGGGTGGCGGTGCAGGTCGAGGTGGACCGGCTGGCCGACCTGCCGCTCACCGTGCGGGCCCAGGTGGCCGGGGTGACCGCCGAGACGACAGTCGCGGCGGGACAGCGGAGCGCCACACTGACCCTCGACGTGCCGCGACCCGCCCTGTGGTGGCCGCGAGGTCACGGCGACCAGCCCCGTCACGACCTGGACGTCACCCTGCACGGGCCGGACGGCGACCTGCTCGACGCCTGGCACCGGCGGATCGGCTTCCGCTCGGTACGCCTCGACACCACCCCGGACGCCCACGGCGCGCCGTTCACCCTGCACGTCAACGGGGTGCCGATCTTCGTCCGGGGGGTGAACTGGATCCCCGACGACGTCTTCCCGACCCGGGTCACCCGCGAGCGCCTGACCCACCGCTTCGACCAGGCCGTCGACGCCAACATCAACCTGCTGCGGGTCTGGGGCGGCGGCCGGTACGAGTCGGACGACTTCTACGACCTGGCCGACGAACGTGGCCTGCTGGTGCAGCAGGACTTCCTCTTCGCCTGCGCGGCCTACCCCGAGGAGGAGCCGTACGCCGGTGAGGTCGCCGCCGAGGCCGCCGAGCAGGTGACCCGGCTGGCGTCGTACCCGTCGCTGGTGCTGTGGACCGGCAACAACGAGAACATTTGGGGCTGGCACGACTGGGGTTGGCAGGAGCAGTTGGCCGGGCGCACCTGGGGGCGCGGCTACTACCTGGACCTGCTGCCCCGCATCGTCGCCGAGTTGGACCCGACGCGCCCGTACTGGCCCGGCAGCCCCTGGTCGGGCAGCGAGCAGATCCACCCCAACGACCCGGCGTACGGCACCACCCACATCTGGGACGTGTGGAACACCGACGACTACGTGAAGTACCGCGACCACCTGCCCCGGTTCGTCGCGGAGTTCGGCTACCAGGGCCCGCCGGCGTACGCGACGCTGCGCCGGGCGCTTACCGACGAGCCGCTCGCCCCGGACTCGCCCGGCATGGCGCACCACCAGAAGGCCACCGACGGCGACGCGAAACTGCGCCGAGGGCTGGACGCCCACCTGCCCGCGCCGCGCGACTTCGACGACTGGCACTACTTCACCCAGCTCAACCAGGCCCGCGCCATCCAACTCGGGGTGGAACACTTCCGCTCACACCGCGGGCTGTGCATGGGCACCATCGTCTGGCAGCTCAACGACTGCTGGCCGGTCACCTCCTGGTCGGCCGTGGACGGCGACGGCCGGCGCAAACCCCTGTGGTACGCGCTGCGCCGGGCGTACGCCGACCGGCTGCTCACCGTGCAGCCCCGCGACGACGGCCAGTCCAGCACCGGCGGCCAGTCCGGCGACGGCTTCCGAACCGACGCCGGTGGGCTGGTGCTGGTCGCGGTCAACGACGGTGGCCAACCCTGGCGTGCGTCGGTGACGGTCACCCGCCTGACCGTCACCGGGGACCCACGGGCGAAGACGACGCTGGCACTCGACGTCCCCGCGTACGACACGGTCAACCTGGCGCTGCCGGCGGAGCTGACCCGACCCGACGAGGCCCGGCGCGAACTGCTGATCGCCGACGCCGGTGATCCCGCCGGCCGTGCGCTCTGGTTCTTCGCCGAGGATCGCGAGATCGACTACCCGCCGGCCGAGTACGACGCCACGGTCGAGCCGGCCGACAGCGGCCAACTGGTCCGGGTAACCGCCCGCACCATCCTGCGCGACCTCACGCTCTTCCCCGACCGGCTCGACCCGTCCGCCCAGGTCGACGACGCCCTGATCACCCTGCTCCCCGGCGAGTCGACCACCTTCACCGTCCGCTCGACCCCACCGCTCGACCCCACCGCCCTCACCACCCGCCCCACCCTCCGCTGCGTCAACGACCAACAACCGCACGTCCCCGACCCCGTCCCTGGCACTTGCGCTGGTTGATCAAGAGGTTTGCGTCTGGAATCCGGCCGGATCCGACGCAAATCTCTTGATCAACGCTTACTGGGAGAGGTGGTGGGGCGGTAGTAATGCGGTGGCGGGGGGTGGGGGGTGCTGTTAGGTTTCGCGGAGGCCGTGGGCAGAGCGAGGGGGTGGTATCCGTGAATGGGTCGACATGGGTGCTCCACTCAGGGGTCACGGTCGGGCGATAGGTCGTCCGGGAGCGCCGTTCACGAGCACTCCCGAAAGGCACGACCATGGAGTTCACTTCCGAACAGCGCCTCCACGACGGCGTCCTCGAGCGCGAATTCACCCTCGGCGAGATTCCCGGCATTCTGTGGACGCCCGCATCCGTATCCGCTCCGGCGCCGGTGATCCTGCTCGGCCACCCCGGCGGACTGCCGACGATGTATCCCCGATTGGCGGCCCGGGCCCAGCATTGCGCAGCGGTGGGCTTCGCCGCCGCCACCATCGAGCTTCCCGGTGGCGGTAACCGGCCCCGTCTCGTCGCCGTCGAGGAGGCCCGCACCGAGCTGCGCCGGGCACTGAAGGCCGGCGAGCCGGTCGGCGACGAGGTAGTCGACCGGCTTGTTCTGCCACTTGTCGACCAGGCGGTCCCGGAATGGCGGGCCGCCCTGGACGCCCTGCTCTCGCTGCCCGAAATCGGCGGCCCGGTCGGGTACTCGGGCGGAATCATCGCCATTGGCATCCGGCTGGCGGTGGTCGAGCCGCGCATCTCGGCCGCCCTGCTGTTCGCCGGTAGTTTCGTGCCCCGTGCCATGTTCGAGGAGGCCCGGAAGGTCACCATTCCGCTACAGGTTCTGCTGCAGTGGGACGACGAAGGAAACGACAGGCAGCAGGCCCTTCAGCTGTTCGACGCCTTCGGCTCGACGGAGAAGACACTGCACGCCAACATGGGCGGGCACACCGGCGTCCCGCAGTTCGAGGCAGACGACGCGAACCGGTTCTTCGCCCGACACCTGAGGTGAGGCCGGACCGTCCCGGCCCGGCAGCGGACGATCTTCTGACTTGAAGAATCCTGCAAGTGCTAAAGTCTTCAGGGTGCCCGTCCGGGCGCGGCGAGGAGGCTGAGGCGTGTCGGTGCCGCTGTACCAGGCGAAGGCGGAGTTGTTCCGCACCCTCGGGCATCCCGTCCGCATCCGGGTGCTGGAGTTGCTCCAGGACGGCCCCAAGCCGGTGCGTGATCTGCTCGCCGTCATCGACGTCGAGGCGTCCAACCTCTCCCAGCAGCTCGCCGTGCTGCGCCGCGCCGGCATGGTCACCACCTACCGGGACGGTGCCCTGGTGATGTACGCGTTGAGCACCCCCGACGTGGCCGACCTGCTGGCCGCCGGACGGCGGATCCTCGGCGCGGTGCTCGCCGACCGGGACGGCCTGCTCGACGAGTTGCGGGCAGGCGGGCCGAACCAGTGAGCGGCGCCGAGGCGGCTACTCCCGCCACACCGCGTCCTGCCCTCGCCGCCGTGTGGGGGCGGGTCCGTGCCCTGCTGCCCGGCCGGGCCGACCTTGCGGCGGTACGCCGAGCGCCCCGCCGCGACCTGCTCGCCGGGCTCACCGTCGCCATCGTCGCGCTGCCCCTGGCCCTCGCCTTCGGGGTCACCTCCGGGCTGGGGGCGGAGGCCGGGCTGATCACCGCCGTGGTCGCCGGTGCCGTGGCCGCCGTCTTCGGCGGCTCCAACCTCCAGGTCTCCGGGCCGACCGGCGCGATGACCGTGGTGCTGGTGCCGATCGTGGCGCAGTTCGGGGCGAACGGCGTGCTGCTTGTCGGCGCGATGGCCGGAGTGATCCTGCTTGTCCTGGCCTTCGCGCGCTTCGGGCGATTTGTCAGGTATCTCCCTGTCCCGGTGATCGAGGGCTTCACCGCCGGCATCGCCGTGGTCATCGCCCTGCAACAGGTGCCGGCCGCGCTCGGCGTCACCGATGCGCAGGGCGAACGGGTCTGGGCGGTGGCCGCCGACGCGGTCGCCCGTTTCGTCGTACACCCGCACCCGGCCGCGATCGCGGTGGCCCTCGGTGTCGCGGCGGCGATGCTGATCGGTGCCCGGTGGCGTCCCGGCGTGCCGTTCTCGCTGCTGGCCGTGGCCGCCGCCACGATCGTCGCGGAACTCGTACCTGTCGACCTGATCCGCATCGGCGCCCTGCCGCAGACGTTGCCCGCGCCGTCGCTGGACTTCCTCGACCTCGGTGCGGTGGGGGTCCTGCTGCCCGCCGCATTCGCGGTGGCGGCGCTTGCCGCGTTGGAGAGCCTGCTCTCGGCCACCGTCGCCGACGGGATGACTGTCGACCAGCGGCACGACCCGGATCGGGAACTGTTCGGGCAGGGGCTGGCCAACCTGGCGTCCCCGCTGTTCGGCGGCATCCCGGCCACTGCGGCGATCGCACGTACCGCGGTGAACGTCCGGGCCGGCGCGGTGTCCAAGCTCGCCGCGCTCACCCACGCCGTCGCCCTGGCCGGCATCGTGCTGGCCGCCGCGCCGCTCGTCGGTCGGATCCCCCTCGCGGCGCTCGCCGGGGTCCTGCTGGCCACCACGGTACGGATGGTGGAGGCCGCCTCGCTGTGGGCGCTGGCCCGCGCCACCCGGGGCGACGCGCTGGTGCTCGTGCTCACCTTCGCCGTCACCGTCATCTGGGACCTGGTCACCGCCGTGGCGGTCGGCGTCGGCGTCGCCATCGTGGTGGCGCTGCGTGCCGTGGCCCGCAGCGCCAAACTCGAACAGGTCCCCCTGGACGCCCACGACCACACCGCCGAGGAGCAGGCCCTGCTCGCCGAGCACATCGTGGCCTACCGGCTCGACGGGCCGCTCTTCTTCGCCGCCGCGCACAACTTCCTGCTCCAGCTCTCCGACGTGGCCGACGTCCGGGTGGTCATCCTCCGGATGGCCCGGGTCACCACAGTCGACGCCACAGGTGCCCAGGTGCTCGGCGACGCCATCCGCCGGCTTCAGGGGCGCGGCATCACCGTGCTGCTCTCCGGCATCGATCCCGGCCACGACCAGGTGCTGGACACCCTCGGCGTGGCCGACCAGCTCCGCCGCGACAACCTGATCTTCTCCGACACCCCGGCGGCCATCGCGTACGCCCGCGTCCTCGCCCTGCCCGCCCCCGCCTGACCAGCGGGCGACGACCGGACGCCGTTGCGGCGGGCGGCCTCAGCGCAGGTCGAGCCAGACCAGCCGGTGGTCGGAGGTGGGGAAGCCACCCGGCAGGGTGGGGGAGTAGTCGCCGACCAGCCGGAACAGCGGGTCACCCGGCACCGGCCAGAAGACCCCGGCGGCACGGACCGGCAGACCCCGGCTCGGCAGCAGGTAGTCGACCCGCAGGTTGCCGGGGCTGGTGTCGGCGAAGTCGCCGGTGTCGAAGCGCGGATCGCCGCGGTGGTCGAGGTTCGCGCCGCCCTGCCGCTGCGCGGCGGCCGGGCCACCCGCGCTGGCCGGCACGACCCGATCGTCGACGCGGGGGTGGTCGAGCAGTTGCTGCGCCGCGCCGGGCACGCTGTCGCCGTCGTACGGGTCGGCGTTGAGGTCCCCGGCGATCACGAAGGCCGCGCCGGGCCGGAGCCCGCCGCGCCGCCCGGCGTCGTCGTAGATGTAGCCGCCCCGGCCAGGGGAGACGTAGTCGGCCCAGAAGCGGATCTCGTCGTGGTTGCGGCGGCCGTTGCGGTCCTCCGGCCCGTCGAAGACCGGCGGCGTCGGGTGGCTGGCCAGCAGGTGCACGGTACGGCCCGGCAACCGGATCGGCAGGTCCCAGTGGCTCTTCGAGGACAGCCGCAGGTCGGCCAGTTCCGCCGGGGAGTACCAGTCGGCCGGCTCGGGGGTGGACGGGTCGTCGGGCAGCAGGGCGCCGGGCATGTCCCGCCAGCGGAACGTCTGGAACGTACGGACCTTCGCCACGTCGATCGGGTACGCCGAGTAGACCGCCATGCCGTACTGGCCGGGGAAGAGACCGAAGCCGTACGCGTCGTCGGGCCCGCCGACGGTGCCGTCGTTGTTGAGGTCGTGGCCGGAGGGGACGCCGGTGTTCGACGGGGCGGCGTACCGGTACGGGTAGTGGATGGCCCGGCTGCCGTTGCGGGGCACGGAGAGGTAGTTGTCCTGGAAGAGCGCCAACGCCCGGCCGGCCGGGTCGTGGTCGAACTCGTTGATCAGCAGTACGTCGGGGCGTACCCGCTGGATCACCTCGGCGACGTTGGCGGCCTGGGCGTTGTCCCGGCGGGACAGGTCGGCGACCAGCCCACCGGCGGTGTCCCGGTTCAGCGAGGCGTTGAACGTGGCCACCCGTACCGGTGCGGGGTGCCGTCCACCGGCACCCGCCGGTGCCGCCACCGCGAACGTCGCCGTCACCGCGAGCAGCGCCGTCGTGACACCGGCGTAGACCCTCCGCCTCGCACCCATCGACGTACCTCCCCATTCACGATCCACGATCGCCACGCTACCGAAAACGGCACGGCGGCAGGGTGAACCGTGATCGACGATCGTGCGTGCTGCCGGGACGGGTGCTCAGGGTGCGTGTGGTCCGTACAGTGCGCCGGTGACCGCGCGGGCCCGGTCGGCCACACCGAGGACGTCGGTGCTGTCCACGAACTGGTCCACGCCGCCCACGTGCCGTGGCAGCGTCGACACCTCCGGGTCGGTGATCGCCCGGTGGGTGGCGTCGGCGAAGCGGTCCGCGGCCAGCACCCGCATCGGTCGATCGTGGAACGGACGCACCGTGGGCTCGACCGGGTCGCAGAGGCCCAGGTCGTTGTGCGCGCGGGCGAGATGTTCGTACGCGGCGCAGAGCGCGCTTTCACGGTGCGGCCAGTCGGCGGCGGTGAGGGCATCGGTGAGCAGCGGTTGCAGCGTCGGGGCGCAGCGCAGCCGGACGAACGCCGTACCCAGCCATTTGGCGTAGGGCGGGTAGCGACGTTCGACGAGCAGCGCCAGGCGCATCAGGTCGCGGACCAGCCGGGCGGTGACCAGCCGGGAGCCGAGGTCGTCGCCGACCTCCGCACACCGGCCGGGGAAGGCTTCCTCCTGGGCGATGCGCCGCCACTGGCAGGCCAGCAGGTATCGCCAGATGTCGTCGGGATACCAGGCGAGCGCGGCGCGAATCGACGTCAGGTGGCCGAGACCGTCGTGGAAGACCGCACCCGAGGTGACCTCCAGCAGCCGTTGGGTGGGGATGGCCAGCCAGTCGCGGGTGTGCATGCCGTCGCGCGGGTCGGGGCCGAGGTGGGTGGCGAGCCAGGTGTCGAGGTCGAGCACCTCGATGCGGTGCGCGATCGGGGCGTCGCCGACAGGTTGCAGGGTGCGCGAGCGTCCGGGTTCGGGTGGGCTGAAGTTCGTGCTCCAGCCCTGCACCGAGGAGGGCAGCCGCTCGGCGAGCACACCGACGAGGTCGTCGGCGTGCCGCCGGGCGTCCGCGGGTGCCAGGAACAGCAGCAGGCGCGGTCCCCAGTCGTGGTCGGTCGAGCGGGCGGTGTCGTAGCCGAGCACGTCCGAACCCGGGCCCAGCAGCGCCGCCGAGTGCACCAGCCGAGGGAAGGCGACGTCGAGGATCGGCCGTACCGCCTCGTGGTACGTGCTCGCCGCCAGCGACAGACCGGGAACGAACGCCGGTACCCGCACCGTCTGCGCGTCTAGCTCACTCGGGGACGCGACGGTACGCGCCGTCGCTGGCGGAGGTGGCCATCGAGGCGTACGCGCGCAGCGCCGCGGAGACCGGGCGTTGCCTGTCGACCGGGGTGTACGGGCGGTCCCGCTTCTCCTGGGCGACCCGTCGGGCGTCCAGCACGTCGGCCGGCACGTTCAACTCGATCGACCGGTTCGGGATGTCGATGACGATCTCGTCGCCCGGCTCCACAAGCGCGATCAGCCCGCCGGCGGCGGCCTCGGGGGAGGCGTGGCCGATGGACAGGCCCGAGGTGCCACCGGAGAACCGGCCGTCGGTGAGCAGCGCGCAGGCCCGGCCCAGTCCTCGGCCCTTGAGGAACGAGGTGGGGTAGAGCATCTCCTGCATGCCGGGGCCGCCCTTGGGGCCCTCGTAGCGGATCACCACCACGTCCCCGGCGACGATCTCCTTGGCCAGGATGGCGGTCACCGCGTCGTCCTGCGACTCGTACACCTTCGCCGGGCCGCGGAAGGTCAGGCACTCCTCGGGCACCCCGGCGGTCTTCACCACGCAGCCGTCCGGTGCCAGGTTGCCGTAGAGGATGGCCAACCCGCCGTCGGCGCTGTACGCGTGCTCCAGGTCCCGGATGCAGCCCTCGGCGGCGTCGGTGTCCAGAGTGGACCAGCGGTTGGTGGTGGAGAACGGCTCGGTGGTGCGCACCCCGCCCGGCGCGGCGTGGAACAACTCGGTCGCCTCGGGGGTGGCCGAGCCGCCGCGCACGTCCCAGTCGGCCAGCCAGCGCTCCAGAGTGGGGGAGTGCACCGCGTGCACCTCCCGGCGCAGCAGGCCGGCGCGGTCCAGTTCGCCGAGGATGGCCGGGATGCCACCGGCCCGGTGCACGTCCTCCATGTGGTACTGCGGGGAGTTCGGGGCGACCTTGGCCAGGCAGGGCACCCGGCGGGAGATCTCGTCGATGTCGGCGACGGTGAAGTCCAGCTCGGCCTCGCGGGCGGCGGCCAGCAGGTGCAGGATCGTGTTTGTCGAGCCACCCATCGCCACGTCCAGGGCGACGGCGTTCTCGAACGCGGCCCGGGAGGCCACCACCCGGGGCAGCACCGAGTCGTCGTCCTGGTCGTACCACCGCTTGGCGATGTCCACGACGGTGCGGCCGGCCTCGACGAACAGCGACCGCCGCGCGGCGTGGGTGGCAAGCGTCGAGCCGTTGCCGGGCAGCGCCAGCCCGATCGCCTCGGTGAGGCAGTTCATCGAGTTCGCGGTGAACATGCCCGAGCAGGAGCCACAGGTCGGGCAGGCGGAACGCTCGATCTCGCCGAGCTGGTCGTCGGTGACCGCCTCGTTGGAAGAGGCGATCATCGCGTCGATCAGGTCGATCTTGGAGTGGACGATGCCCTCGATGGCCACCGTCTTGCCGGCCTCCATCGGGCCGCCGGAGACGAAGACGGTCGGGATGTTGAGCCGCAGCGCGGCCAGCAGCATGCCGGGGGTGATCTTGTCGCAGTTGGAGATGCAGACCAGGGCGTCGGCGCAGTGCGCGTTGACCATGTACTCCACCGCGTCGGCGATCAGCTCCCGGCTGGGCAGGGAGTAGAGCATGCCGCCGTGGCCCATGGCGATGCCGTCGTCGACCGCGATCGTGTTGAACTCCCGGCCCACCCCGCCGGCCTCGGCCACCGCCTCGGCCACCAGGCCGCCCATGTCCTTGAGGTGTACGTGACCCGGGACGAACTGGGTGAAACTGTTCGCGATGGCGACGATCGGCTTGCCGAAATCGTCGTCGGTCATCCCGGTGGCCCGCCACAGGGCCCGGGCACCGGCCATCGTCCGACCGTGCGTGGAGGTCTTCGACCGCAGCTCAGGCATGTGTACCAGTCTGACACCGGCGAACCGGCAACGAACAGGCGAGCGCACTGTGTCCCAACAGATGCACACCAGATCCCCACGGACGGCGGTGATCCGGCAAAGTTGAGACCGTGCACACACCCCCGGGCATGATCGGCGCCGCGGTGCTGAGCGCGTTGGTCGCCATCGTGGCCGGTGTGTTGCTGGCCGCCGCCGCCCGGCATCGTAGTGGCCCACACCGGCAGGCGTACGTGCTGTTCACCGTCGCCGCGGCGGTGTCCCTGGTCACCCTGCTGCTGGCCGCCGCCGGTGCGCTGAGCGCGAGTGAACACTGGGCGCACGAGCAGTCGCAACGCACCAGTTGGGCGAGTGCGGTCGCCGTGGGCACCGCGGTGAGCGGCCTGCTGTTCTGTGCCGGCCTGCTCCGGATGCCCGGGGTGGCCGGTTCGGTCGGCGCAGCCGCCCGGCTCGCGCTGGACAGCGTCGTGGTGGGGGCCGCGCTGTGGTTCGTCGGCTGGGTGCTGCTCTCCGAGCCGACCAGAGTGCTCGGCGACGCCACCCCGATGGCCTGCCCGGCGATCCTGCTCGCCTCGATCAGCGCGGCGCTGTGCAGTGGCCTCGCCATCATCCTGGTGCTGCGGGCCAGACCGCCGCGCCGTGGCGTCGCCGTGCTGGGCGCCGGCATCTCCGTGGCGACAAGCGGTGGCCTCGGCGTGGCGACCGGGCTCTGTCAGGTCGGTCCCGCGATGACGTCGATGAGCCTGGTGGTGCTCGCCGTGGGCCTGCTGACCGCCGCGGTGGCGATGAGCCGCATCGACCCGGCCGGGCAGCTCACCACCGACGTGATCCGCCACGACGGCGAGTACGCCTTCGTCCCGATGGCCGCGATGGCCGGCTCGGCGATGTACCACCTGCTCCAGGACGGCCGGTTCGACGCGCTGGGCATCGTCGCCGGCAGCGTGGAGGGCTTCGCCCTGGTCGCCCGGCAACACCTCACCCTGCACCAGGTCCGGGCGTACGCCCGACGGCTCGCCGAGCGGGAGGCGCACTTCCGGCAGCTCGCGCACACCGATGCGTTGACCGGGTTGGAAAACCGGCGCGGGCTGCTGCGTGCGCTGCACGAGTGCGCGGCGGCGGGCACCCCCTGCATGCTGCTCAGCCTGGACCTGGACGGCTTCAAGAACGTCAACGACATGCGCGGCCACGACGTCGGGGACGCGGTGCTGGTCGAGGTCGGCCAGCGGCTGCGGGCCAACCTGCGCCCCGGCGACCTCGCCGCCCGCCTCGGCGGGGACGAGTTCGCGGTGCTGATGCACGGCGGGCCGGCCGAGGCGGGGGCGGTCGCCGAGCGGCTGCTGAAGGTGCTGGGCGGGGCCTACCCGCAGCCCGAGGGGCCGGTCTTCTGCTCGGTCAGCATCGGCCTGGCGACCTGGGCGGACACACCGGACGTCGAGCTGCTGCTGCGGCACGCCGATCTGGCGCTGCGCTACGCCAAGCAGCGGGGCAAGAACCGGATCGAGCGCTACGACGGCGCGTACGACCGGCTGCTGCGTCGGCGGACCACACTGGAGCACGAGTTGCGCGGCGCGATCGGCCGCAACGAGCTGCGGCTGGTCTTCCAGCCGGTGGCATCCCTGCCGTCGGTGCGCCCGGTCGGCGCGGAGGCGCTGCTGCGCTGGCACCACCCGGAGCTCGGCAACGTCCGGCCGGACGAGTTCATCCCGCTGGCCGAGGAGTCCGGGATCATCGCCGAACTCGGTGCCTGGGTGCTGCACGAGGCCTGTCGTCAACTGTCCCGGTGGCTCGCCGAGGGGCACGACGTCTGGGTGTCGGTGAACGTCTCGCCGCGCGAACTGCACGCCCCCGCCTACGTGGTCCAGGTCGCCGAGGCGCTGCGTACCCACCACGTCCCGCCGCAGCGGCTGGTGCTGGAGGTCACCGAGCACGCGGTCGCCACCGATCTGGACGAGCTGATCCGGCGGCTGACGGCGCTGCGGCGGACCGGTGTGCGGATCGCCCTCGACGACTTCGGCGCCGGCTACTCCTCGCTGGGGCAGCTGCGCCGGCTCCCGATCGACATTCTCAAGATCGACCACGGGTTGGTGGCCGAGCACGAGCCGGTCCGGCCGGTCGGGCGCGACGGCCCGGCCTTCGCCCCCATGGTCGACATCGTCATGCGGCTGGGTCACCAGTTCGGCCTGGAGGTCATCGCCGAGGGGGTCACCACCCCCACCGAGCTGGCCGCCGTGGTGGCCGCCGGCTGTCGATTCGGGCAGGGCGCGTTGTTCGGTTGGGGCGTACCGGCCGAGCATCTGGAGGCGATGCTGGAGGCGGCCACCTCCCCGGGGGCCCGACCGGCACGGCCGGGGAGTCCGGCATCCGGGCCGACGCCGGCGCCGAGGGCCGGAAACGGCACATCAGAGCACGTCAAGCCGGGTGCAGGTGGCCTTTCGGGGGGTGGTGCGCCACGTCCGTGAACCAAAATGTGGGATCAGTTGACTCATCGCATGAGATGCGTCAGTCTTGAGCCATGTCGTACCGGTCGCTGCGAGTACTTATCTGAGCGCACTCTCTGTCTGAGAGTGCGCTGGCCCCGTGCATCTGGCACGAGGGCTTTTTTGTTGCCGTCGACCCAACGCCCGCGGTTCGTCCGCGTGCACAGTGTGAGCAGCCCAACCAACTCCAGCCGAAGGCAATCGCCATGACGAGACCCACACCAGAGACGCTCGCCCACTCCGTCCGGCGCGCCCGTAGCTCCGCCGAGACCACGGGTGACAACGACCACACCCGCGCCGCCGCTGCGGCCCCGGCGGTACGCCCCGCTCAGGTCTCCGGCGCCGGCTCGCTGGTGCGCTCCCTGGAGGCACTCGGCGTCGACGTCGTCTTCGGTATCCCCGGTGGCGCGATCCTGCCGGCGTACGACCCGCTGTACGACTCGACCGTCCGGCACATCCTGGTCCGGCACGAGCAGGGCGCCGGCCACGCGGCGACCGGCTACGCGCAGGCCACCGGCCGGGTCGGTGTCTGCATCGCGACCTCCGGTCCGGGTGCGACAAACCTGGTCACCCCGATCGCCGACGCGTACATGGACTCGGTGCCGCTGGTGGCGATCACCGGCCAGGTGGCCCGGCCCGCCATCGGCACGGACGCCTTCCAGGAGGCGGACATCCAGGGCATCACGCTGCCGATCACCAAGCACAACTTCCTGGTGCAGGACGCCAGCGAGATCCCCCGCATCCTGGCCGAGGCGTTCCACCTGGCCTCGACCGGTCGGCCCGGTCCGGTCCTGGTGGACATCCCCAAGGACGTCCTCCAGGCGGAGACCACCTTCGCCTGGCCGCCCACCCTGGATCTGCCCGGCTACCGGCCGACCATGCATCCGCACGGCAAGCAGATCCGCGAAGCGGCCCGGCTGATGACCACCGCCCGCCGCCCGGTGCTCTACGTCGGCGGCGGCGTGCTCAAGGCCGGGGCCACCGAGGGGCTGCGCCGGCTGGCCGAGCTGACCGGCATCCCGGTGGTGACCACCCTGATGGCGCTCGGCGCGTTCCCCGACTCGCACCGGCAGCACCTGGGCATGCCCGGCATGCACGGCACGGTCGCCGCGGTCTACGGGCTGCAGAAGGCCGACCTGATCGTGGCGCTCGGCGCCCGGTTCGACGACCGGGTCACCGGCAAGCTGGACTCGTTCGCGCCGGACGCCACGGTGGTCCACGCCGACATCGACCCGGCCGAGATCGGCAAGAACCGGCACGCCGACGTGCCGATCGTCGGTGACGCCCGGTACGTCATCGACGAGCTGCTCGCGGCGGTCACCGCCGAGCGGGCGGCCGGGCGGGTCGCCGAGCTCGGCGACTGGTGGACGCAGCTGGACGACCTGCGTGCGCGTTACCCGCTGGGCTACGAGGAGCCCTCCGACGGCACCCTCTCCCCGCAGTACGTGATCAAGCGGCTGGGCGAGATCGCCGGCCCGGACGCGATCTACGTCGCCGGCGTCGGCCAGCACCAGATGTGGGCCTCCCAGTTCATCTCGTACGAGAAGCCGCAGACCTGGCTGAACTCCGGTGGCCTCGGCACCATGGGCTACGCGGTGCCGGCGGCGATGGGCGCCAAGGTCGGCAGGCCCGACACGGTGGTCTGGGGCATCGACGGCGACGGCTGCTTCCAGATGACCAACCAGGAGCTGGCCACCTGCGCGCTGGAGGGCATCCCGGTCAAGATCGCCGTGATCAACAACGGCAACCTCGGCATGGTCCGCCAGTGGCAGACCCTGTTCTACGGTGAGCGCTACTCCAACACCGACCTGGGCACCCACAAGCACCGCATTCCGGACTTCGTCAAGCTGGCCGAGGCGCTCGGCTGCGTCGGGCTGCGGTGCGAGACCGCCGAGGACGTCGACAAGACGATCGAGGCGGCGATGTCCATCAACGACGCACCGGTGGTCATCGACTTCGTGGTCGGCAAGGACGCGATGGTCTGGCCGATGGTCGCCGCCGGTACCAGCAACGACGAGATCATGTTCGCCCGCGGCGTTCGCCCGACCTTCGACGAGGACGATATCTAATGACGATGCACACGCTCTCCGTGTTGGTGGAGAACAAGCCGGGCGTGCTGGCCCGGGTCTCCGGGCTGTTCTCCCGGCGCGGCTTCAACATCGACAGTCTCGCGGTCGGCGAGACCGAGAACCCGGACGTCTCGCGGATCACCATCGTGGTCAACGCCGACTCCTCGCCGCTGGAGCAGGTCACCAAGCAGCTCAACAAGCTGGTCAACGTGCTCAAGATCGTCGAGCTGGACCCGTCGACCTCGGTTGCCCGTGAGTTGCTGCTGGTGAAGGTGCGCGCCGACCGTAACGCCCGGGGGCAGGTCCTGGAGACGGTAAGCCTGTTCCGCGCCCGGGTGGTCGACGTGGCCGCGGACACCCTCACCATCGAGGCCACCGGCACCCCCGACAAACTCGACGCGCTGCTGCGCGACCTCGAGTCGTTCGGCATCAAGGAAATGGTCCAGTCGGGCCAGGTCGCGATCGGACGCGGTCCGCGTGCGATCACCGCCGGTCCGGCCCTGCGGGCCGCCTGATCACCACCGGTCGGCCTGCGGGCCGGGCGTAACCACAGCCACGACGGGCCGCATCGGCCGCCGTACGAAAGGGAAGTCATGAGCGTTGAGGTTTACTACGACGACGACGCCGACCTGGGCCTGATCCAGGCGAAGAAGGTCGCCGTGATCGGGTACGGCAGCCAGGGCCACGCCCACGCGCTGTCGCTGCGCGACTCGGGTGTCGACGTGGTGATCGGTCTGCCGGAGGGTTCGAAGAGCCGCCCCAAGGCCGAGGAGCAGGGCCTGCGGGTGCTCACCCCGGCCGACGCGGCGGCCGAGGCCGACGTGATCATGGTCCTCGCCCCGGACACCGCGCAGCGCCACATCTACGCCGAGTCGATCGCGCCGAACCTCAGCGCGGGCAAGGCGCTGTTCTTCGGGCACGGGTTCAACATCCGCTACGGCCTGATCAAGCCGCCGGCCGACGTGGACGTGGCGATGGTCGCCCCGAAGGGCCCCGGCCACCTGGTCCGTCGGCAGTACGTCGACGGCAAGGGCGTGCCCTGCCTGGTCGCCGTCGAGCAGGACGCCAGCGGCACCGCCCTCGCGCTGGCCCTGTCGTACGCCAAGGGCATCGGCGGCACCCGGGCGGGCGCCATCAGGACCACCTTCACCGAGGAGACCGAGACCGACCTCTTCGGCGAGCAGGCGGTGCTCTGCGGTGGTGCGGCGGCGCTTGTGCAGACCGGCTTCGAGGTGCTCACCGAGGCTGGCTACGCCCCCGAGGTGGCCTACTTCGAGTGCCTGCACGAGCTGAAGCTGATCGTGGACCTGATGTACGAGGGCGGCATCGCCCGGATGCGCTACAGCGTCTCCGACACCGCCGAGTACGGCGACCTGTCCCGGGGCCCGCGGGTCATCGACAGCCGGGTCAAGGACGAGATGCGCAAGATCCTCGGTGAGATCCAGAACGGCGAGTTCGCCCGCGAGTGGGTGGCCGAGGACGAGGCCGGTCGGCCGAACTTCAGCAAGTGGCAGGCCGAGGGTGCGGCTCACCCGATCGAGGAGACCGGTGCCAAGCTGCGCGGCATGATGAGCTGGGTGGACCGTCCGATCACCGAGACCGCCTGAGGTCTCGTCGGCGCACTGAGAGCAGTCTCACCTCAACGGCACCCGCACCCGGCGTTCTCCCCGACGCCGGGTGCGGGTGCCGTGCTGTGAGCGGCCGGACAACGGGCGTTAACACGCACGTCACGTCCGGTTTGTGAGGGCACTCACCCCGTACTGCGGGGTATGTGGGGCGGCCGGGCCCCTACGATCGCGGGTAGGTGTTCCAGGCCGCTGCACCTGACGGCCATGGCCCAGCCCACGCCGGGCGCAGCGCAGCGTCCAGCGCTGGCCGACCGCTCTGACGACATCTACGAGGACCAATGACTCCTGTCGTACTGATCGCCGAAGAACTCGCTCCTGCCGCAATCGAGGTGCTCGCCCACGACTTCGACGTCCGGCACGTCGACGGCACCGACCGTCCGGCTCTGCTCTCCGCACTCGCCGAGGCCGACGCCGTCATCGTCCGCAGCGCCACCCAGATTGACGCCGAGGCGATCGCCGCCGCACCCCGGCTGAAGGTCGTGGCCCGGGCGGGCGTGGGTCTGGACAACGTCGAGGTGCCGGCCGCCACCGCGCGGGGCGTCATGGTCGTCAACGCCCCCACCTCCAACATCGTCTCCGCGGCCGAGCAGGCCGTCGCGCTGCTGCTCGCGGTCGCCCGCAACACCGCCTCCGCCAGCGCCGCGCTCAAGGCGGGGGAGTGGAAGCGGTCGAAGTACACCGGCGTGGAGCTGCAGGGCAAGACCGTGGGCGTCGTCGGCCTGGGCCGCATCGGCGTGCTGTTCGCGTCCCGCATCGCCGCGTTCGGCACCCGGCTGATCGCGTACGACCCGTACATCCAGCCGGCCCGGGCCGCGCAGCTCGGCGTGCGCCTGGTCGGCCTGGAGGAGCTGCTGCGGGAGAGCGACTTCATCTCCATCCACCTGCCGAAGACCCCGGAGACCGTGGGCCTGATCGGTGAGAAGGAGCTGTCGATCGTCAAGCCGGGCGTACGGATCATCAACGCCGCCCGCGGCGGGCTGGTCGACGAGCAGGCGCTCGCCAACGCGCTGGCCGAGGGCCGGGTCGCCGGTGCCGGCGTGGACGTGTACGCCAAGGAGCCGTGCACCTCCTCGCCGCTGTTCGCCTTCGACAACGTGGTGGCCACCCCGCACCTGGGCGCCTCCACCGCCGAGGCGCAGGACAAGGCCGGCCTGGCCGTGGCCAAGAGCGTGAAGCTGGCGTTGCAGGGCGAGTTCGTGCCGGACGCGGTGAACGTGCAGGCCGGTGGCGTGGTCGCCGAGGACGTACGCCCGCTGCTGCCGCTGGCCGAGAAGCTCGGCCGGGCCTTCACCGCGGTCGCCGGTGGCGTCGCCGCCAGCGTCACCGTCGAGGTACGCGGTGAGATCGTCAACCACGACGTGTCGGTGCTCAAGCTCGCCGCCACCAAGGGCCTGTTCAGCTCCGTGGTGGAGGAGCAGGTGACCTACGTCAACGCGCCGCACCTGGCCGCCCAGCGTGGCGTGGAGGTGGCGCTGACCACCCAGACCGAGACCGTGGAGCACCCGGTGCTGGTCACCGTACGCGGTGCCCTGCCCGACGGTCGTACGGTGAGCGTCTCCGGCACGGTGACCCACGCCGGCACCCGGGACATCATCAAGCTGACCGAGGTGGACGGCTTCGACGTGGAGATCGGGGCGGAGGGCATCCTGCTCTTCCTCCGCTACGCCGACCGTCCGGGCGTGGTCGGCACCGTCGGCACGCTGCTCGGCGAGGCCGGCATCAACATCGCGGCGATGCAGGTGGCCCGTCGGGAAGCCGGCGGCGAGACGCTGATGACCCTCACCGTCGACCAGGCGCTCGGCGCCGACCTGCTCACCTCGGCGGCCGACTCGATCGGCGCGGCCTCGGCCAGCGCGGCGGACCTGCGCGACGAGTAGCCGTTTCAGGCACATGGCGACCAGGGGCCCGGCTTCGGCCGGGCCCCTGGTCGTATCCGTCTCAGTTGTGCCGGGGCGGGATGGTCAGCCGGGCAGCCGGGCTACCGGCGGCGGATAGACCGAGCCGTCCTGGGCGTCGAACAGCATCAGCCGGTGCTCTCCGGCCAGCCGTTCGATGTCGAGCAGCACCTGGTCCGCGCAGGCCGGGTCGAGATTCAACTCGACATGGTCGGCTGCCGCGTGCAGTGGTACCACTGCCCAGGGGCTACCCGCCACCGGCCGGTCGGGGTAGCTGGCGGTGATCGCCCGGTAGAAGGCGACCACCCGTGGATCCGGTTGGCGCTGGCCGTGCTGGCCCTCCCGGCACCGCCGCACCGCCGCTCGCACGTCCTCAGGCGTCGCCCCGTCGGCCAGGGCCCACACGCTCAGATCGAAACTCACGGCCGACAGCGTGCCATCCGCGATTCACCTTGTCGAAAACGCCCCTACCACAACGCGTTCGGCGAGTCGACCGGACTGGGTGGATGGTCCCCTGTAGAACCCTTGCCGGGAAACGCGCGGATTCGCTAGCGTACCGATGCGGTTCTGGCAGCTCGCGACGCGGCCCGTCTTCGGGTGGCGAGGTCGACGTCCCGGTTGGCCGGCCCGCACCCCTCGATTGCGCGAGCCTCGCGCATTCGTCGTCGACCGGCCTCCACAGCCGTTGCCGCGGCAGTGGAGGCCGATCGCTGTTCTCCACGATGGACGTGTCCGTGGCGATGCCGGGACCGGCAGCACTCCCGCCCGGTCGGCGGTCAGTGGTTGGCGATCAGGGCGCGGTAGTCCGATCCGGAGCGGAACCAGCTCAGCCCGCTCGGACCGGCGGCGTACAGCGCGGTGGCGTAGGCGTCGGCGACCGCGAGATTCGGGCCGACCACTGTGGCGGCGACCATCTGGTCGGCCGGTTCGCCGGTGTGCGGGTCCACCACGTGCCCGCGACGGCCGGTGACCCCGGACGTGCCGATCGCGCCCGCCGTCATCTCCAGCATCAGCGGCGGCCGGCGGCGGTCGGTCGGATGGTGCACGGCCACCCGCCACGGGCCGCCGTGCCCGGCGTGACCGCGTACCACCAGGTCGGCGCCGGTCAGTACGGCGTAGTCCTGGACTCCGGCGGCGCGCAGCCGGGCCGCGGCCCGCTCGACCGCCCACCCGCCGAGCAGGCCACCGGGGTCGAATCCACCGGGCACCGCCCAGGCGTCGAACCATCCGTCGGTGGCGGCCCGCATGGCGCCGCACCGGTCCACCAGGTCCGCCAGCGGCGGGTAGGACTCGGGGTTGATCTCGCCCCGGCGCAGCCGGGACACCAGGCTCTCCGGACGGTTCGGGCCGTAGGTGAGGTCGATCGCCCGCAGTTCGGCCACCGCGTCGCGGAGCGCGTCGCCGACGCCACGCCGACCGAGCCAGGCCGGTGCGTTGAGCAGCAGGGTGTAGTCGGCGGTCGAGGTGCGAACCGTGTGCCGCACGGTGAGCCGGTCGCCGGTGGTCGGGCCGGGACGGTCAGGGCGCGGTTCGCGGGTGCCCAGGCGCAGGTCGGGCCGGCGGTACCGGAACGTCGCCGGGTCGACCCAGCGGGTACGTGGCTGCTCGTCGGTCCACATCGCGTCCGCCCCTCCCTCGACGACCAGTCACCCCCTCGTGGTGGTCGTCCGGGCCTGCCCAGCCCGTCGGGCTCACGTTAGGGACCGCAGATGACGGCAGCGTGAGCGAACGCTGAGAAGCTGCTGTGTGTGTCTCGTATCCCGAAAAGTGGAACACCCGTACCGGGAGGCGGGACGGCGGCGTACCGTACAGCCGATACGAGCGAAGGAGCTGACGGACGTGGCACGCATCGCGGTGGTGGCCGGGGACGGGATCGGACCCGAGGTGGTCGCGGAGGCCCGCAAGGTCATCGATGCGGTCCTGCCCGGGGTCGAGGCAACCGAGTACGACCTCGGTGCGGCACGTTACCACCGCACCGGCGAGGTGCTGCCGGACTCGGTGTTGACCGAGCTGGCCGGGCACGATGCCATCCTGCTCGGCGCGGTCGGTGACCCCACCGTCCCGCCCGGCGTGCTGGAGCGGGGCCTGCTGCTCAAGCTGCGCTTCTCCTTCGACCAGTACGTCAACCTCCGGCCGTCGCGGCTCTGGCCCGGTGTGACCAGCCCGCTGGCCACGGTCAAGCCCGGCGAGGTCGACCTGGTGGTCGTCCGCGAGGGCACCGAGGGGCTGTACGCCGGCGCCGGTGGCACGCTGCACCGCGACACCCCGGCCGAGGTGGCCACCGAGGAGAGCCTGAACACCCGACACGGGGTGGAGCGGGTGGTCCGCGACGCCTTCGCCCGGGCCAGCCGCCGCGAACGGCGCAAGGTGACCCTGGTGCACAAGACCAACGTGCTCACCCACGCGGGCTCGCTGTGGGCTCGTGCCTTCGAGGCGGTCGCCGCCGAGTACCCGGACGTGAGCACCGAGTACCAGCACGTCGACGCCGCCGCGATGTTCCTGGTGACCCAGCCCCAGCGCTACGACGTGGTGGTCACCGACAACCTCTTCGGTGACATCCTCACCGACATCGCCGCCGCGGTCACCGGCGGGATCGGCCTGGCCGCCAGCGGCAGCATCAACCCCGACGGCACGTACCCGTCGATGTTCGAGCCGGTGCACGGCTCCGCGCCGGACATCGCCGGGCGCGGGGTGGCCGACCCGGTCGCCGCCGTACTCTCCGCCGCGTTGCTGCTCGACCAGCTCGGGCACGCCGACGCCGCAGCCCGGATCGCCGCCGCGGTCGGCGCGGAGCTGGCCGCCCGTACCCCGGGCGAGGCGGTACGCACCGCCGAGGTGGGCGACCGGATCGCCGCCCAGGTAGCAGCCTGACTCCGACTGGCCGCCGTAACCGGCGGTAGCGGATCACGACCGGGTCGACGGTCGTCTCAGAAGCGGGAACCCGACGGTGCCACCTACCGGTGCGCCTACCCGCTGAACGACCGTTCGGGGTAAGTTTCTGGCACATATCTTCGCGGCGTGCGGTCGGCGCATGCCGTCATCCCCCCAGGGAGGTCAGCGCGATGAGCGGTGGTGACAAGCTCGACTTCGAGATCCGTCCGAATCCCGCGCCGGTATCCGCCGCCGACCGGGCCGCGCTGCTGGCCAACCCCGGATTCGGCCGGGTCTTCACCGACCACATGGTCACCATCCGCTACGCCGACGGCAAGGGCTGGTACGACGCCCGGGTCGAGGCGCGGGGGCCGATCCCGATGGATCCCGCCAGCGCGGCGCTGCACTACGCGCAGGAGATCTTCGAGGGGATGAAGGCGTACCGCACGGCCGACGGCGGGGTGACGATGTTCCGGCCGTACGCCAACGCGGCCCGGTTCAACACCTCGGCCACCCGGATGGCCATGCCGACGCTGCCCGAGCAGACCTTCGTCGACTCGCTGCACCGGCTGATCGAGATCGACCGCGAGTGGATTCCGGAGGGCGAGGACGGCAGCCTCTACCTGCGGCCGTTCATGTTCGCCAGCGAGGTGTTCCTCGGCGTCCGCCCGGCCAACGAGTACCTCTACGTGGTGATCGCCTCGCCAGTGGGCGCGTACTTCTCCGGCGGGGTCAAGCCGGTGACGGTCTGGGTGTCGCCCGACTACACCCGTGCCGCCCCCGGCGGCACCGGCGCGGCGAAGTGCGGCGGCAACTACGCGGCCTCGCTGGCCGCCCAGGCCGAGGCCGCCGAGCACGGCTGCGAGCAGGTGGTCTTCCTCGACGCGGTGGAGCGCCGGTACGTCGACGAACTGGGCGGCATGAACGTCTTCTTCGTCTACGACGACGGCTCGGTGGTGACCCCACCGCTGACCGGCACGATCCTGCCCGGCATCACCCGGGAGTCGGTGCTCACCCTGGCCTCGGCGGCCGGCCACACCGTGCAGGAACGGCCGGTGAGCTTCGCCGACTGGCAGGCGGACGCGACAAGCGGTCGGCTGCGCGAGGTCTTCGCCTGCGGCACCGCTGCGGTGATCACCCCCATCGGTCGGGTCCGCTTCCCGGAGGGGGAGTTCACCATGGGCGGTGGCGAGCCCGGCACGGTCACCATGGCGCTGCGCCAGCAACTTGTCGACCTCCAGCGCGGCAAGGCCGCCGACCCCCAGAACTGGGTGCACCGCGTCCTCTAGACGCTCTGAGCGGTAAGGAAGGGCCCCTTGTTAACGCCTGAGGTGGTGCAGGGGCCCCTTCTTAACACGACCTGCCGTGGACGCCGAGCGTCGGCTCAGCCGAGCAGGTGGGTGCGGAGCGCGGCGAGTTGCTCGTCGGTGACCCCGGTGTGGCGCAGGTAGTCGTCGACCGACCCGTACCCTTCCCGGATCTCGGCCAGGAACAGCAGCATCGTCTCGGCCGGTGAGGCCAGGAAGGCGGCGGGCAGCTCGGGCAGGTGGGGGTAGGCGGTGGCGATCCAGGCGGCGAAGCGCTGTGACGCCTCGCTGCTCAGCGCGTAGTCCGCAGCGATCTCGGCGTCGTCGACGCCGAGCACCGCGAGGGTGAGGCCGCAGACGATGCCGGTGCGGTCCTTGCCCGCCACGCAGTGCACCACCACCGGCGCGTTGGCGCTGTCGGCGATCAGGCCGATCGCCTGGGCGAGCCCGGTGGTGCCGGTACGGGCCAGGTCGGCGTACCGGTCGGCGAGGTAGCGGGCGAGATCCTGCTCCGGCTGGTACGGCTGGGTGGACCAGTCCGCGTGCTCGGGATGGATGTGGCGGTAGGCCAGACCGTCGAGGTCGGGGACCCGGCCGTCGCGTTCGACCTCCTGCGGGCGACGCAGGTCGACGACCGTGCGTACGCCGAGGGCGCTGAACGCGTCCCGGTCCGCGCTGTCCATCCGGTGCAGGGAGTCGGAGCGGTACAGCCGGCCGTAGGGCACCGTGCGTCCGTCCAGGCCGCGATAGCCGCCCACGTCGCGGAAGTTGAACATCGCGGTGAAGGGGATTCTGCGTCTGTCTTCAGTCGCGTCCATCCGGACACGGTAACGGCCGGTGAGAGCCATTCCCACCGGCCGTTACCGTGATTTCAGTGCGTCAGGTTGCCTCAGCGGAGCCCACCGGGCGGGGTCGCGGCGTAGGTGTCGTTGTAGTACCCGCCGAGCTTGTCCCGGTACGACGGGTCGTTGATCGTGTCGTCGTACTCCGGCGCGGCCTTGATCTGGTCCTTGCTGCGGTCGACGAAGACCTTCTGCTCGTCGTGGTCGACGTGGTTGACCGTACCGGCCGGCAGCATGACCTTCTTGCCGAAGATCCACGGCCCGGTGTCGACCACCAGGTAGCTGGCGTTGACCTCGCTGCTGTCGCTGTCGATCTTGCCGATCGAGCCGTCCGTGGCCTCGACCTTGTAGCCGATCAGGTTGGTGCCGGCGACGCCGGCGTCGTCGCGGTAGCTCCACGGGTCGAAGGCGCTGGTGGCGCCGCCGCCGGTCGTGACCACGTCGTCGCGGTCGACGGCGCGCAGGGCGGGGTCCGGCGTGGCGTTCGTGGTGTTCGGGTTCAGCCTGTCCATGGGGATCTCTCCTGCCTCGACTTGATCAGTCGTCTCGGAGGTACGTGTTTCGTTGTCCCGAAAACTCCTACCCCGCACGACTCGGCCTACACCCGTGACACCGAATGAGACCCAACTCATCGTCCCGAGATGTGGATTCTGCCTCCCAGATCCGCTTCCGAGTGGCAGAGTGCAGAGCGTGAACAGCACCGCCCGCATTATTGGCAACTAGCGCGCCGGCCTTCCCTCCGCCGAGCGCGCAGACCTCCCGCACCCGCGGGGGGTCTTTTTGTTGCGCCGGCCGGTGCCAGATGAAGGGGATCCCCATGACGTTCCAGGTGTACGACACGACCCTGCGCGACGGTGCCCAGCGCGAGGGGGTCAGCTACTCGGTGGTCGACAAGCTCGCCGTGGCGCGGCTGCTCGACGAGTTCGGCGTCGGGTTCATCGAGGGTGGCTGGCCGGGCGCGGTGCCCAAGGACACCGAGTTCTTCCGCCGGGCGCGTACCGAACTGGAGCTGCGGCACGCGGTGCTCGTCGCCTTCGGTGCGACCCGCCGGGCCAACACGGTCGCCGCCGACGATCCCCAGGTGCGTGGCCTGCTGGAGGCGCAGACCCCGGCGATCGCCCTGGTCGCCAAGGCCGACCTGCGACACGTCGAGCGGGCACTGCGGACCACCGCCAAGGAGAACCTGGCGATGATCCACGACACGGTCACCCACCTGGTCGCCGAGGGCCGTCGGGTCTTCGTCGACGGGGAGCACTTCTACGACGGCTACCGCCATGATCCGGCGTACACGGCGTCGGTGGTGGAGACCGCCCTCGCCGCGGGCGCCGAGCGGTTCGTGCTCTGCGACACCAACGGCGGAATGCTGCCCTCGCAGGTCACGGCGGCCATCACCGACCTGACCGACCGCATCGGGGTGGCCCCCGAACTGCTCGGCATGCACGCCCAGAACGACACCGCCTGCGCGGTGGCCAACACCATCGCCGCCGTCGAGGCCGGGGTCCGCCACGTGCAGGGCACCGCCAACGGGTACGGCGAGCGGCCGGGCAACGCCGACATCTTCGCGGTCGTCGCGAACCTTCAACTCAAGCTCGGGCTGCCGGTCCTACCGGAGGGCTGCCTGGAGCAGATGGTGCGGGTCTCCCACGCCATCGCTGAGATCGCAAACATCGCCCCCGACATCCACCAGGCGTATGCAGGGGCCGCAGCCTTCGCTCACAAGGCGGGACTGCACGCGAGTGCGATCAAGGTGGATCCGCTGCTCTACAACCACGTCGAACCCGAGGTGGTGGGCAACGACATGCGGATCCTCGTCACCGAGATGGCCGGCCGGGCCAGCATCGAGCTCAAGAGTCGCGAGCTCGGGCTGGATCTGGCCGGCCATCCGGAGGCGCTGTCCCGGGTCACCAACCGGGTCAAGGAGCTGGAGGCCGGCGGCTGGTCGTTCGAGGCCGCGGACGCCTCGTTCGAGCTGCTGGTCCGCTCCGAACTGCCGGACGCCGCGCCGGTACGGCCGTTCGCGCTGGAGTCGTACCGGGTGCTGGTCGAGCACCGCGAGGACGGCGCGGTGGTCTCCGAGGCGACTGTGAAGATCCGGGTACGCGGTGAGCGGGTGATCGCCACGGCGGAGGGCAACGGTCCGGTCAACGCCCTCGACGAGGCGCTGCGGGTCGGCCTGGGCCGCCACTACCCGGAGTTGCGGGAGTTCGAGCTGGCCGACTACAAGGTGCGCATCCTGGAGGGCAGCCACGGCACCGGGGCGGTGACCCGGGTGCTGGTCGAGACGGCGAACGGCCGTGGCGGCGGCTGGACCACGGTCGGCGTGCACCCCAACGTGGTCGAGGCGAGCTGGCACGCGCTTGTCGACGCCCTCACCTACGGCCTCGGCAGGGCGTGAGGAAGGGCCAGTTCGGCCAGGATCATGCGGTGGTCGCTGCCGGGCAGCGGGCGGACGCTCACGTCGCGTACCGCGATGCGCCGGTCGACCAGCACGTGGTCGATCGTGACGGGCGGGATGCGGTCGCCGTCGTACGGCCCCCAGGTCCCGACGAGCCCGGCTCCGACCGCCGCGGCGGCGTCGACGTAGCCGGTACGCAGCAGCGCACGTAGCGGCCCGTGGTCGAGGGTGGCGTTGAAGTCTCCGGCGAGGATGCTCAGCGCCCCCTGCGGGGTGGCCGGTGGTTGGGCGGCCAGGTCGGTGCGCCAGTAACCGTTCTGGTCCAGCGCGTACGGTGCCGCCGGGTGCGCCGACTCGACGCGTACCTCGGGTGCGCCCGGAACGGCGACCGTCGCGTACGCCTGGGTGAAACCCCAGGCACCGCGCAGCGGGCGGATGCCGCCGCCGCTGATCGGATGCCGGGCGTACAGACCCGAGCCGGGCGTGCCCACCACCGGGTTGAGGTGCCGGTACGGCAGCAGCCGGTCGAGGCCGAGCCGGTCCAGTTCGGCCTGCGCCGACGGGGTGAACTCCTGCACGACCAGCACGTCGACCTGCTCGGTGCGGACCAGGTCGACCACCGCGGCCGGGTCGGCGGCGCCGGCCAGCAGGTTGGCGGTGAGCAGCCGTACCGTCGGACCGGTGACCGCCGGCTGCGTCGACGGCAGCGCCCGGGGCGCCACCACCGCGACAAGCGTCGTGGTGACCACCGCCGCGACCACCGCCGGCCAGCGACGCCGCAGGGCGAGCGCGAGCAGCAGTGGCACCAGACTTCCGAGCAGCGCGTACGGCGTGAACGCCAGCAACTGCACAAGCGCTCCCCGGTCCAGGCCGGCCACTCGGGCGAGGGCCCAGCCGGCGCCCGGTGCCACGGCGAGCCAGCAGATCGCGGTGCCGATCCGTCGGCGTCCCGCGTCGGTGATCTTCACAGCGTGAGGCTACTGGGTCGATGCCGCGCAGGGTGCCGACGAAAGAACGGCAGCGGGCGGTCGGGCGCGATCAAACCAATTTCATGAATGAGCGATCCTTCGCTTTTCATTATTGCCACGGGAATTCGCCCGGTTGATTCTGTCCATGATCGAACGTTGACCATTGGCGTTTTCCGGTGTTACGTTTCTGCTGGTCGGGCGGTATGTCGGGGGTGGAAATCCCAGGTCAGGCCCCATGTTCGCCACTATTTGGTCGGTCCTCTGAAGGCGTGATCCCCACCGGGTTTCCGCTCATTGTCGCCCGCCTGGAGTCAGGCAATATCCGATCCCCATCTGGTGGGTCGGCCGCATCCCCACGGTCACAAGGAGATTTGTCATGACCGGTTTTTTCCGACGTAAGGCGGCTGCGGTGGCGATCGCAGCCCTGGCGCTGGCCCTGGCCGGTGGCGGGATCGCTGCGGCGAAGCCCACGACCGGTGCAGTCGAGACGGCCGCTCGTGGTGGCAAGCAGCCGGCGGTCACCGCAGCGTCGCTGAAGAGCGCCAAGGCCACGTTGGCCAAGGGCGACTCGATCAGCACCCAGGCGGTCGGCTTCTACGCCACGGCGGTCAACGGCAACGGCACCAAGGCGCGCGGTGACGGCGTGGTCATCAAGTACGGCGTCGGGCAGTACGAGGTGCAGTTCGGTTCCAACGTCACCGGCGGCGTCTACGTCGCCACGATCGGCCGGCCGGACGCGTGCTGCATCCCGGCGGGTGGGGAGGCCGTGGTGGCCGCTCGCCTGCAGACCCCCAACGGCGTCTTCATCCAGACCCGCAACTCCACCGGCAGCCCCGCCGACCTGCCGTTCCACCTTCTCGTACACCGCTGATCCAGCCGTGCCGTCGCCGGTCCCTCCCGTGGGGGCCGGCGACGGTACGCGCCGTGCCCGGTTACCTCCTCGGCGGTGCTGCCCGACCGGCTCTGCGTGCTCCGGCCCGATCCAGGTCGTAACGGCGTTGCCGCGCGGTCTGGGTGCGTGAAGGCCGGAAATTCCGACGTTTGTCCGACGCCCGGCTCGGGAAGCAAGCACCGTGACGGACATCTCGGACACCATGGCCAGCCTGCCCAGCCCGGCCGATCCGGACGCGACCGCGGCCGAGCTGGAGCAGACGCTCGACGAGGTCAGACGGGTGATCGTCGGGCAGGATCAGCTCGTCGATCGCCTGCTCACCGCCCTGCTCGCCGACGGGCACTGTCTGCTGGAAGGCGTTCCCGGGGTGGCCAAGACACTTGCCGCGCAGACCCTCGCGACGGTCGTCGGCGGCACCTTCTCCCGGATCCAGTTCACCCCCGACCTGGTGCCCTCGGACATCGTCGGCACCCGCATCTACCGGGCCTCGAAGGAGAGCTTCGACGTCGAGCTCGGCCCGATCATGGCCAACCTGGTGCTGGCCGACGAGATCAACAGGGCTCCGGCGAAGGTGCAGTCGGCGCTGCTGGAGGCGATGGCCGAACGTCAGGTCTCCATCGGTGGGCGCAGCTACCCGGTGCCGGAGCCCTTCCTCGTGCTGGCCACCCAGAACCCGATCGAGTCGGAGGGGGTCTACCAGCTGCCCGAGGCGCAGCGGGACCGCTTCCTCATGAAGATCGTCGTCGACTATCCGGACGGCGCCGACGAGTTGGCCATCCTCTACCGGATGAGCGCCGACCGTCCCCGGCCGTACCAGGTGCTGCGGCCGGACCGGTTGCGGGAACTCCAGCTCCAGGCCCGGCAGGTCTTCGTCCACCACGCCATCGCCGAGTACGTCGTCCGGCTCATCCTGGCCACCCGCGACCCGGCCCGGTACGGCATGCCGGAGATCGTCCCCCTGCTCGCGTACGGTGCCAGCCCGCGCGCCACCCTCGGCCTGGTTGCCGCCGCGCGGGCCCGCGCCCTGCTCCGTGGCCGGGAGTACGTGCTGCCGGACGACGTGCGGGACCTGGCCGTGGACGTGCTGGCCCACCGGCTGGTGCTCTCCTTCGACGCGGTCGCCGACGGGATCAGCGCCGAGTCGGTGGTGCACCGACTGGTCGAGGTGGTGCCGCCGCCGAGGGTGGCCAACGGTCAGCCGGAGTACGTCGCCGATCTGGCGGCCGCGTGATGAGACGCGGGCGCGTCCCGGTGCCCGTGGCGGCGGACCCGACGCTCACCGACCTCACCCCGAACCAGCGGCTGCGCCGGCTCGAACTCACCGTCACCCGCCGCCTCGACGGCCTGCTGCACGGCGAACGTCGGGGGCTGCTGCCCGGACCGGGAAGTGAACCCGCCGGCAGCCGCGAGTACCGGCCCGGTGAGGACGAGGTACGGCGGATGGACTGGTCGGTGACCGCCCGGACCACCGTCCCGCACGTGCGGGAGGTCGACGCCGACCGGGAGCTGACCACCTGGCTGCTGGTCGACGCCAGCCCCAGCATGGAGTACGGCACCGCCGACCTGGACAAGCGGGAACTGGCCGTGGCAGCGGTCGCCGCCATCGGCTTCCTGACCGCCGGGGCGGGAAACCGGCTCGGCGCGCAGGTGCTCACCCCGTACGGGCTGCACCGGGTGCCGGCCCGGGGCGGACGCAGCCACCTGGTCGGGCTGCTGCGCGGGCTGCTGGCCGCGCCCCGACAGGCCGGTGAGCCGGACGGCCACCGGACGGCCGACGAGGTCGACCTGTCCGCGGCGTTGGCGGCGGTGCACCGGACGGCCAACCGGCGAGGTCTGGTGGTGGTGATCTCGGACTTTCTGGACGGGCTGCCCGACGATCCACGCTCACCGGCCACCTGGGAACGTCCGCTGCGCCGGTTGTCGGTGCGGCATCAGGTGCTCGCGGTGGAGGTCGTCGACCCCCGTGAACTGGAACTGCCGGACGTCGGACTGATCACGCTCGCCGATCCCGAGACGGGCCGGCGACGCGAGGTGTGGACCGGCGATCCGGGGCTGCGCGAACGGTACGCGGCAGCCGCCGCCGCGCAGCGGGACCAACTCCGGCAGGCGCTGCGCCGGGCCGGGGCGACCCACCTCGCGTTGCGTACCGACCGGGACTGGGCGGCCGACATCGTGCGGCACGTGCACACCCAGCGTCGCCTGGCCCTGGCGCCGGCCGCACCGAGGCGGGGAGGCGCGGCATGATCTGGGAGTCGCCCATCCGGCTCTGGCTGCTGCTCGGCGTGGCCGCCCTGGCCGTGGCCTACCTGATGGCGCAGCGCCGCCGCAGCCGGTACGCCGTCCGCTTCACCAACCTGCGCCTGCTCGACCGGGTGGCACCCCAGCGCCCGACCTGGCGTCGACACCTGCCGGCCGGTCTCTTCCTGGCCATGCTGGCGTTGCTCGTGGTCGGCTTCGCCCGGCCGACGGCCGAGGTGCGGGTGCCCCGGGAACGCGCCACCGTGATGGTCGCCGTGGACGTCTCCACCTCGATGCTCGCCACCGACGTTGACCCGGATCGGCTCAGTGCGGCAAAGAGCGCCGCCCGGGACTTCGTCGACGGGCTGCCCAGGGAGTTCAACGTCGGGCTGGTGGCCTTCGCCGGCAGCGCCGCCGTGCTGGTCCCGCCGAGCACCGACCGGGAGGCGCTGCACGACGGGATCCGGCGTCTCGCCGAGGGCATCACCGGGGTGCAGGGCACGGCGATCGGGGAGGCGATCAGCACCTCGCTGGGCGCGGTCAAGGCGTTGGACGAGCAGGCCACCACGCAACCGCCGCCGGCCCGGATCATCGTGCTCTCCGACGGTGCGAACACCTCCGGCATGGATCCGATGGAGGCCGCCGCCGAGGCGGTCGCCTTGGAGGTGCCGGTGCACACCATCTCGTTCGGTACGCCGGGTGGCTTCGTGGACCGGGGCGGGCGGCCGATCCAGGTGCCGGTGGACGGGGAGACGTTGCAGGCCGTGGCCGAGCAGACCGGGGGCGCCTTCCACCAGGCCGACACGAGCGACGAGTTGCATGCCGTCTACGACGACATCGGCAGTTCGGTGGGTTGGCGCAAGGAACGGCAGGACATCTCGGCCCGGTTCATCGGGCTCGGGTTGGTGTTCGCGATGGGCGCGGCGTTCGGCTCGATGCGCTGGTTTTCCCGCCTGCCCTGACCCGGCTTGACCGGCATCGGCCGGCGGGACCGGTGTCGGCTCGCCGGCGGCAGCGGCCGCAGACGTGAGGAGCGTAGGTATGGCAGTGCAGACCGGGCTGGGCGAGCCCCGTGGACCCTGGTTCGTCTCGCCGGAATTCGACCCGTACGGCCGGGACGGGACGGGGCAGGCCGCCGGGACGCGCGACGGGGCGGCGTGGGGTTGGCGTCGTCGGCTGATGGCCGGGCTGGCGGTGCTGGCCCTGTCGACCGGCTCGGGGGCGGTGGCCGGCGGTTGGGTGGCCAGTAGGGGATTGCCCGAACCGGCCGCGGCGTCGGCCGCGCCGGTGCCGGCCGAACTGGTCACCGCCGCCGAGAAGACCGTGCCCGGGGTGGTGTCGGTGCTGGTGGGAGGCGCCACCGGTTCCGGCTTCGCCGTCGACTCCGAGCAGCACATCATCACCAACGACCACATCCTGGCCAAGGGGCGCAGTGGCCCGGTGACCGTGGAACTGCCGGACGGCCGCCGGTTCGGCGCCGAGGTGGTCGGTCGGGAACCGGGCAGCGACCTGGCGGTGCTGAAGGTGCCGGCGTCCGCCGGGCTGGCGTCGCTGCCGCTGGCCAAGCCGGGCTCGACCCGGGTCGGTGAGCCGGTGCTGGCCGTCGGGTCGCCGCTCGGGCTGTCCGGCACGGTCACCGCCGGGATCGTCAGCGCGCTCGACCGTCAGGTGCGCCTCGGCGACAACCGGCACCGGGCGGTGCAGACCGACGCCTCGATCAACCCCGGAAACTCCGGTGGCCCACTGGTCAACGCCCGAGGCGAGGTGGTCGGGGTGAACACCGCCATCGCCACCATCGACGGCAACGGCTCGATCGGCATCGGCTTCGCCATCCCCATCGAACAGGTGCAGCAGACCGCCGACACGATCATCGGCAAGGGCGGCTGAAATCACGGAGGGTAACTGTCCGATTACGGGGAGATCGGGCGAACTGTCGGGTTCCAGCGATCAGTGATCGGAGAATGGAAATATTACGCTGAGTATGGATACTGGCGTGGGTGGAGCGTCCTCTCATCGCGGTCCTCCTGCTGGTGGGCCTCATCATCGGAACTGGCGTGGGCTCGTCGTACGCCCGCGCGCGGCGGGGGTGGAGCGACTACCAGACCGCCAAGAAGACCGTGCCCGGCGCCCGCCGTGCCGCCTGGCTGCTGATCAAAGTGGTCACCACGAAGATCGGGGTGATCCTGCTGCTGCTGATCGGGGCGGTTGCCTACGCCGCAGCCGGTGGCGACGACGGGTCGGAACCCGCGCCACCGAATCCGAGCAGTACTCCCGACGAGCGGCCGGGGCGCTAGCCTCAGGGCGTGGACGACGGACTGCGGGTGACCGATCGGTGGGTCGTGCCCGCCGCTGAGCTGCGGGAGCGCTTCTCCCGGTCATCCGGGCCGGGCGGGCAGGGCGTCAACACCGCCGACTCCCGGGTGGAGCTGAGCTTCGACCTGGCCGGCTCGCCCAGCCTGCCGGAGTCGCTGCGGGCCCGGGCGCTGGACCGGCTCGCCGGGCGGCTGGTCAACGGCGTGCTGACCATCGCCGCCAGCGAGCACCGGGCCCAGTTGGCCAACCGGGAGGCGGCCCGGGAGCGGTTGGTGGCGCTGCTGCGTGAGGCGGTCGCCCCACCACCACCGCCGCGCCGGCCGACCAGGCCGTCGCGTGGGGCCAAGGAACGGCGGCTGGCCGACAAGAAACGCCGTTCCCAGCGCAAGCGCGACCGCCGGGTGGACGGCGACTAGTCACGCGGCGCTACCGGCCAGCTGGCCCCGCAACCTCGGGCCGGCTCGGCGTCGGCGCGACCCGCAGCCTCGGTTCGGCCCGGCGTTCGCGCGTCAGGCCGGCGTCGGTTGCTCCACTGTCTCCAGCAGCGTCGCGCAGACCTCGATCAGCCGATCCCGGAGTCGACCGGCGCGCTCCGCGAACTCGCGTTGCCGCGTCACGTACTCGGCCTTGCCCTCCGGCGTCTCGATGGCCACCGCCGGCTCCCCGTAGGACGAAAGGTCGTACGGCGACGCCTGCATGTCCAGCAGCCGGATGTCCCGGGCCAGCTCGAAGCAGTCCAACGCCAGCTCGCCAGGCACCGCGGGGCCGAGCTTGGTCGCCCACTTGTGACAGTCCATCGCGGCGTGCAGGCAGCCGGGCTGGTCGAGGTCGACCTGGCTGGCGCGGGTGGGCCGCAACCGGTTCAGGCCGACGGCCTCGGGGGTGAAGAACCGGAACGCGTCGAAGTGCGAGCACCTGATCTGGTGCGCCTCGACCACCGCGTCGGTGCCGTCCTGGCCGAGTCGCAGCGGGAGCGGGTGCCGGTGCTCGCGTTGGCGGTAGACCATCGCCCACTCGTGCAACCCGAAGCAGCCGGTGAAGGCCGGGCGGGTGGCGATCGCGGAGAGCAGGCGGCTGATGAAGCGTACCGATTCGGCCCGGTCGGCGAGGAACGCCGCCGCGTCGAAACCGACCACGCCGTCGGAGTCGGTGACGTACCACCGCCACTGCCCGTTCGGTGCCGGGCCGTCCGGTCCCGGCTCCAGCCGTACGCCCACCCCGGGATGCCAGCGCCGCAGCACCGATGGCCTGGTGCCGTAGTACTCGTACAGGAAGTCGTCGATCGCGTGGCGTTGCCGCGCGGCCCGACGCCCGCGGTGCGCGGCGGTGAGGCCGTCGGCACGCTCCTCGTGCGCCCGTGCGCGGGGCAGCCAGACGGCAGCCGGCAGGCGGTCGGAGCCGGCGGGGGCGCAGGCGGCGGTCACCGTCCCAGGGTACGACCGCCGCCGGCCCGCTGATCAGGGCACGTCCACCCGCACTCCGGCGGAGAAGACCCCGCTGCGCAGTTCCAGTCGCTGCGGCGCCTCGTTGCCGTTGACGGTGAAGACCAGCGGCAGCACCAGCCGGCTACCCGCCGCCATCGGCTCGGCGAAGACGTCCCGCCCCTGGTTGGCCCGCCGGGTGGCCTGCTCGTCGGTGGTCACCCAGTTGCCGTTCGCCAGGTACGCCCGTTGCAGCTTGCCGTGCCAGCTGTGGTGCTCCGGGGCCAGGTTCCGGACCCCGACCGTGGCCTGGCACTGCCGGGCACCCTGACCCGGATCGCAGGTCATCCGGTAGACGGTGAACTCGAACGCGTCCTCGCGCAGCGGCACGCCCAGCCCACCGCTGACCCCGCTGCCCTTCCACGCCCCGTTTGTCGGCTGGCTGTCGGTGTCGATCGCGGCGACCCGCCGGGTGGCGGTCCACGCGGCGGTGCCGAGCGTGGCCGCCAGCACCGTCGCGGCCACCGGCACGATCAACCAGACCGGCGGGGTACGCCGACGTGTGGTGGGTCGGGGCGCGGCCGGTCGGGGATAGATCCGCCCCGGCCCGTCCGAGGCCAGCGCGGCCGCGACCGGGGGCCGCCGACGTCGCCAGGTGACGAACCCCACCACGGCGAGGGCCAGCAGGACGGCCGCGCCGGCCAGCAGCGCGGGGACCTGACCGCGCCACCCCGAGTTCTGCGTCGAGGGGGCCGCCGCGGCAGCGCCCGGGGCCGTCCAGGTGGCGGTCGCACAGTCGTACGGCTGACGACCGTCGACGGCGAAGGCGCACGCCGGGGCGGTCACCGGTTGCCGGGCCGCCGCTCCGGTAAGCGTGGTGTCCAGCGTGGTGGTGCTGCGCGGCGGCAGCTTCACCCGCCAGGTCACCTCGGTCGCTGCCGACCCGCCGGGGCGTACCTCCCGACCGCCGTCGCTGATCGCGGTCGCCGACACCCCCTGGGGTAATTCCTGGCGCACTGTGGTGTCCACCGGGGCGTTGCCGGCGTTGCGCACCTCGATCCGGTAGCCGGGTTGCGGGGTGCTCGCCGGTGCGACCATCACGCTGACCTTCGGCTTCGGCGCCGGCGAGGCGACCCTCGTCGGAGTCGGTACGGCCGGCGGCGCCGAGGGCATCGTGGGTTCCGCCGTCGCCGCTGCCGGGTGCGGACGCCCGGCCGCCGCGGCGTCCGCGGTGGTGAGCGCCGGCAACGCCGGTACGGCAGCGGTGAGAAACCCCACGCAGTGCACGATCGCCGCGAGGGCCTTTTGGTGTCGTGTCGATGCAGGCATACGAACGAACCTCCGCCGCCGACGCTAGGTGGGCGACGTCGTCGGGCGGGTACGAAGCGGTGAATCCGGCACCGAGGGTGACTGTCGGGGGTAAGCTGCCGCAGCTGGTCCGGGGGCGGGGCTAGATTGGCGGGGTGCGTATCGCTCGTTTCGCTCATGCCAAGGGAATGTCGTTCGGGGTCGTCGAGGGAGAGCCGGAGGCGGGTCCGGAAGGGCTCACCATCGCCGAGATCTCCGGGCACCCGTTCGGCCAGATAACGTTCAGCGGTGCCCGGTGGGCGCTGTCCGACGTCCGCCTGCTCTCACCGATCCTGCCCAGCAAGGTGGTCTGCGTCGGCCGCAACTACGCCGAGCACGCCGCCGAGCACGGCAGCGAGGTGCCGAGTGAGCCGCTGCTGTTCCTCAAACCCTCCACCTCAGTCATCGGTCCCCGCGACGCGATCCGGCTGCCCGAGTTCAGCAAGCAGGTCGAGCACGAGGCGGAGCTGGCCGTGGTGATCGGCGCTCCCGGCGCCCGCCGCGCCGATCGGGCCGCAGCCCAGCGGGCCATCTTCGGTTACACCTGCGCCAACGACGTCACCGCCCGGGATCTGCAACGCTCCGACAGCCAGTGGACCCGCGCCAAGGGATTCGACTCGTTCTGCCCGATCGGGCCCTGGATCAGCACCGGCCTCGACGTGAGCGACCTGGAGATCCGGTGTGAGGTGGGACCCGACCCGGAGGAGATGGAGGTCCGTCAGCTGGGCCGTACCCGGGACATGGTCTTCGACGTGCCCGCTCTGGTGTCGTACATCTCGCACGTGATGACCCTGCTGCCGGGCGACGTCGTGCTGACCGGCACCCCGGCGGGGGTTAGCCCGCTCGTGGACGGGGATACGGTGACCGTCCGGATCGAGGGGATCGGCGACCTGACCAATCCGGTGGTATCCGCGACCTGACCGGGGCGTTTCAGCAGGTCAGATGCGGTTTGGGGAAGTCGATTTGGCCTCCCGGTGCCGGGAGGGTAAGGTTTGATCCCGGCGCCGCAAGGGGCCGATGGGGTATGGGGTAATTGGCAGCCCAACTGATTCTGGTTCAGTTAGTCTAGGTTCGAGTCCTGGTACCCCAGCGCAGCCGAGGTTCGTGAGAACCGAGGACGCTGGATTCTGGTAGGAATCCGGCCGAAGATCCGCAAGGGATTCGGCCGGAAGGTCTGGTAGAGTTCGGCGGCACCACCGCTAAGGTGGTGTCGCATTTGTTCTGGCCCCGTCGTCTAGCGGCCCAGGACGCCGCCCTCTCAAGGCGGTAGCGCCGGTTCGAATCCGGTCGGGGCTACAGGTAACAGTCACGGCTCGTCCCACTCGGGACGAGCCGTTTCGCTTTCCGGCCCCCCCAATGCTCCCTGCCCCGACTGGCCAGGTTCCTCGCGTTCCGTTCCCCGGCTGGTCAGGTCCCTCGCCGGATGGGCACGGATGCAGAAAGACCAGCTCAGGCAGACCCTCCGGTACCGCTCACGGCCGGCACGCCGATCCCACCCCACCCCGATGATCCAGCGCGCGGAAACGCCGCTAGACTACTGCCGCACCGCCGGAGACGGCGGTGAACCAGGAAGTTCTGGCCCCGTCGTCTAGCGGCCCAGGACGCCGCCCTCTCAAGGCGGTAGCGCCGGTTCGAATCCGGTCGGGGCTACAGGTAACAGTCACGGCTCGTCCC
>NZ_PNOZ01000053.1:0-44160 GCF_002879555.1 Verrucosispora sp. ts21
GCCTCGCCTCGCCTCGCCGATCTTGCACTTTTGGTCGGTGATTCGCGGCTTTTCAGAGGTTACGCCCCGACAGAAAGTGCAAGATCGACGGGGTCAGCGGGGGTTAGGTCGAGGCCAGGGGGAGGGAGCGAGAGGGTGGGAGGGTGTGAGGGTGGGGTGGTCAGCCGCCGTTGTTGGGGTGGAAGCGGGGGACGCGGTGGCGGGCGGGTGCGGTGCGGTTGGTGATCGGGGAGATGGCGTCGAACATGGTGCGGCCGAGGACCGCATGGGCGCGTACGGCCGGGTGGGTGCCGCCGTAGTTGTCCAGGTCGCCGAGGGAGTCGGCGAAGAAGGCGTAGGTAAGGGTGGGTGCGCCGGTGGGGTCGAACATGACGCCCACCTCGTGTCGGGCGGCTCCCTGCGAGTCGTAGTCCGCGCCGTACTTGGTGGCCACCCGGCTGCGCTCGGCCGAGGACATGTCACGACGGATTCCGTCGTGGTAGCCGTTGATCCAGCGCAGGATCCCGAGCAGGAAGTCGCTGGACCGGGGGGACAGCAGGGTCTTGTTGACCAGCCGCCACAGCAGGTCGTGGGTCTCGCGTGGGGTGGTCACGCCGAGGAAGAACCGGTTCGGGTTGGCCACCGGCTCGACCCGGGTGTGGGTGAAGCCCTTGGCCGCGAGGATCTGATTGATCTCCAGGGCCGGCACCACCCGGCCACACATTCGTACGGCGGTGTTGTCGGAGACGAGCAGCAGCGCGGTGAGGAAGTTCGCCACGGTGATCTCGTCGCCCCAGACGGTGTGCAGAAAGTAGATCCCGCTGCCGCCGAGGATGATGTCTCCGGTCAGGTCCAGACGCTGACCGAGGGACAGATCGCCACGGTCGATCTTGTCCATGACGGCCACCGCGACGGCGAGCTTCTGCACGCTGTAGCCGTGCGTCACCCGGTCGGCGTCGTCGTCCACGACGACACTCAGCCCACCGGCGGCACCGACCATCGCGACATGCGTGTGCCACGAACCCCCCGCCAGCGCCTTCTGCCTCCGGTACGCACGCCGGATCACCTCCGCCGCCGGCCGGGTGCCGACCGACGAGCCTGCGTCGGGGCCCGGTGCCGCCACGGCTCTGCCTGGCGTTGCGACAAACGCCGCCGTCGCCGCCCCGATCCCGATGGCGGCCCGACGACTCATCTGCTCGGCCATTCGCCACTCCTCCGCTCAGCGCTCCAACCCGGCAGGTGCCGGCACCGGACACACGGTGCCATATCACCTGATCCGGTGCAGTACCGGTCAGCGGCGGATCAGAGCGAAAACTCCCCAGCCCAGGTGGTCGCGGCGGTAGCGCACGTGGCGCAACGGATCCTCGGTCAACTCCTGACGTAGCTCGGGGGCGAGCGGGTCGTCCGGGTTGTCGTCCAGCCAGCGGCGCAGGTTGAGCCAGTGGGCCGCCGCGTAGCGGTCCCAGCTGTCCTGGTCGGCCAGCACCATCTCGACCACGTCCCAGCCCTGCTCACCGAAGAGCCCGACCAGGCCGGGCAGGTCCCGGAAGTCGTCCCGGTTGGTGACGTCGCAGCCCTCGACGGTCGCCTGGTCCGGCGGGTCGATCCGCCAGTACGGCTCACCGACCAGCGCCATCCCACCCGGCCGTAAGCCTCGGGCCAGGATCTCCAGAGTGCCGGGAACACCGTCGCCGATCCAGGTGGCCCCGACACACGCCGCCACGTCGACCGGTTCGTCGGCCACGTACGAGGCGGCGTCGCCATGGACGAACTGGACCTGATCGGACACGCCCAGCTCGGTCGCCCGCTGCCGGGCGGCGGCGGTGAAGGCGGTGCTGATGTCCACACCGGTGCCGGTCACCCCGTGATCGCGGGCCCAGGTGCAGAGCAGCTCGCCCTTGCCGCTGCACAGGTCAAGGATCGACGTGCCCGGGGCGAGCTTCAGTGCGCGGCCCAGGGTGGCCAGCTTGTCCCCGTCGAAGGGGTTGAGGATGCGCAGGTCACCCTCGCGGATGACGAATTGTCGCGGCAGGTCCATGCACCGGGACGCTAGCCACCGGCGACATCGGGGCCAACCGGATTACCAGGGACCGGCCGGATTACCAGGGACCGGCCGCTCAACCCAGGCTGGCAGGTGGCACGGTCGGTCCCGGGTCGACACGCAGGCCGAAGTCCGGCTGTCCCAGCCAGTCCAGCCGGGCCGAGGTCTGCTCGGCGTGCTCGGCCAGCAGCAGCCGGACCCGGTACGCGGCCAGCAGCAGCGCTTGTAGGGAGTCCACTCCGTACGCAGTCTGCACCGAATCCTCGCCCAGCCCTTCGACCTGGAACGGGCAACCCCAGTCGCCGTTGTGCGACAACGGATCCGGATGCGGCTTCCCGAGGCGGACCACCAGCTCGGACCTGACCCCTTCGGGGTCGATGACCACGATGCGCCGCTCGGCGACGACCTCACCCAGTCCGGACAACCTCGTGCTCCTCTCCCCCGACCGAATCTCCTCCGGTCCGATCTCCCCTGACCGACTCTCACCCGGCCGAATCTCACCCAGCCGAATCTCACCCGGCCGATCTTCCCCCGGTCGCAGCAGCGAGGCTGTCCGCAGGATCGTCCGGCTCAAGATACGACCGCAGGGTGTGTGCGTCGGGAGCGGTGGCGGTCCAGAGGGTCGCCGGCCCACCGGCCAACGGCAGGCGGGCGAGCGTGCCCCGTACCACCGGTGTGGCGCTGGGTAGGGCCGGGTCGACGACGAGCAGCGAGCCGGTGGCCGGTGCGCCTCCGAGGACCGCCGGGCCGGCCCAGCCTGGTGCCTCGGGTCCGACCGTCAACGAGTGGCGCAACAGCGGCCGACCTGCCAGGTCCACCCAGGTGTTGATCTCGGCGTGACCGGGCTGCTCGCCGTGCCGGCCGCAGATCAACTCGTCCCGCCAGTGCAGGGTGCCGCCTTCGGCGACTTCCACCTGGGCGTCGGCGACGTGCGCGCAGCCGGCCGCGGCGACCAGTTGCTCCGGCAGCCAGTGCAGGACGGCCTCCGCCTCGACGGTGGCCCATACCAGCATCCGGGAGACTGCGCCGGGGCGGCCCGGCAGCGCGATGGAGGCGGCGACTGTGTGCACGCGTACCACCGCACCCGGGCCGACCTCGACGTCCAGCCGCAGGTCGTCGCCGGCGAGCGGACCGGCCGCCCCGCCGACGACGTACACCGTGACGCCACCGTCCGGGCCGGGGACCTGGCGCAGCAGCAGTGGGCTCTCGCCGCGCAGCTCGGCCAGGGTGGTGCGGCCGTGCCGGTCGGCACGGGCCACCAGCCGGGCGGTGGCCCGCATCAGGCCTGCCCGGCGGGAACCGCCGCCCGGGTACCGGCGCTGGGCGCGGAATCGAGGCCGGTGGCGCGGTGGTGGGCCAGTTCGTGCCGGATCCACGCGGCGACCTGGGTGGCGAGGGGATCCTCGGTGATGGACTGGAACACCGTGGGCAGGTTGCCGCGCCGGGCCCGGGCGTCGCGGTCCATCACGGACAGGTCCGCGCCGACCATCGGCGCCAGATCCGTTTTGTTGATCACCAGGAGGTCGGCGGCGGTCACTCCCGGACCGCCCTTGCGTGGCACCTTGTCCCCGCCGGCCACGTCGACCACGAAGATCTGCCGGTCGACCAGCCCGCGGCTGAAGGTGGCGGTCAGGTTGTCGCCGCCGCTCTCGACAAGCACCAGGTCCAGCGGGCCCAGTGCTTCGGCCAGTTCGTCGACCGCGTCGAGGTTCGCGCCGATGTCGTCGCGGATGGCGGTGTGCGGGCAGCAGCCGGTCTCCACCGCGCGGATCCGGGACGGGTCGAGCACCCCGGCCCGCTTGAGGAAGTCGGCGTCCTCGGTGGTGTAGATGTCGTTGGTCACCACACCGAGGCGCAGTTCGTCGGCGAAGGCCCGGCACAGCGCGGCGACCAGGGCGGTCTTGCCGGAGCCGACCGGGCCGCCGATGCCGACCCGCAGCGCCCGGACGGCGGTGGGCAGCGGGGCGTGCGGGTCGACCCCCGGTTCGGGGTGGGTGTGGGGAACAGACTCGTCGTGCGCGATGTCAGGACGCAAAGAGACGCACCTCCCAGGTGGCATGAGCTTCGGCGTGGATGTCGGCAAGTGGCGCTGCGGCGGCGGGCAGCCGCCGCGGTGGTAGTTCGGCGGCCCGCGCCGCGCGGGTCGCGGTCGCGTCGCAGGCGTCGGCGAGCCGCACCAGCAGGGCCTGCACCTGGTACGGATCGAGACCGAGCAGGCGTACGGCGGCGCTTGCCGACCCGGTCACCGTGGCGTGTACGGCGACCGTGGCGACCTGTGCCGCGTCGAGGCCGGCGGCGGCCCCGACCAGACCGAGCGCGAGCGGTTGGTGCGGGCCGCCCGGTGTGGCGGGCAGATCGTCGAAGGTCGCGGCCGACCAGATCTCCCGACCGGCCCGCAGCAGCGCACGGCCCTGCCGACGGGACACCGCCCGCTGCGCCGGCGAGGCGGTACGGGCATCCAGTTCCGCATCGAGCAGGGCGAGCGCTGACCGTCGGCCGGGGGCCTCGTCCGACCCCGGCGGCGCGGCCACGGACCGGGCCGCCGCCGCGAAGGCCGCCGCGACCAACCCGGCGGTGGCCAGTCGACCGCGCAGGTACTCGTCGAGCGTGGACAGGTCGGTCACCCGCCCGGCCGCGACGGCCGCCTCCAGACCGGACGAGTGGGCGTGCGCCCCGGCCGGGAACCGCCCGTCGGCGACAAGCAGCTGAATCGTCGTCGCGGTCATCAGAACAGGAAGTACCGCTGGGCCATGGGCAGTTCGGTCACCGGATCCGGTTCGACCACCTCGCCGTCGATGCGGACGGTGAAGGTGTCCGGGTCGACCTCGATGCGCGGCAGGGCGTTGTTCTCCGGCAGGTCCGCCTTGCCACGTGAACGCACGTCGGCCACCGGCACCACCCGGCGGCGTACGTCGAGGCGCAGCCCGGCCTCCAGCGCCGCCGGGGCGACGAACGCCAGGCTGGTCGCCGCCGCCGCACCGCCGTAGGCACCGAACATCGGCCGCGGCAACATCGGCTGCGGGGTCGGGATCGAGGCGTTCGCGTCCCCCATCTGCGCGTACGCGATCATGCCGCCCTTGATGACCAGGTGCGGTCGTACGCCGAAGAAGGCCGGTTCCCAGAGCACCAGGTCGGCCAGCTTGCCCGGCTCCACCGACCCGATCTCGTGGTCGAGGCCGTTGGCCATGGCCGCGCAGATGGTGTACTTCGCCACGTACCGCCGGGCCCGGTGGTTGTCGGCGGCGCCGTCACCCGGCAGCGCCCCCACCCGGGCCTTCATCACGTGCGCGCTCTGCCAGGTACGCAGCACGACCTCGCCGACCCGGCCCATCGCCTGCGAGTCGGAGCCGATGATGGAGATCGCGCCGAGGTCGTGCAGCAGGTCCTCGGCGGCCATGGTGGACGGCCGGATCCGGCTTTCGGCGAAGGCCAGGTCCTCCGGTACGGCCGGGTTCAGATGGTGACAGACCATCAGCATGTCGAGGTGCTCGGCGAGGGTGTTGCGGGTGTACGGGCGGGTCGGGTTGGTCGACGAGGGCAGCACATTGGGTTCCCCGGCGACGGTGATGATGTCCGGCGCGTGCCCGCCCCCGGCCCCCTCGGTGTGGTACGAGTGGATGGCCCGCCCGCCGATCGCCCGCAGGGTGTCCGCGACGAATCCGGCCTCGTTGAGGGTGTCGGTGTGGATGGACACCTGCACCCCGGAGGCGTCCGCCACCCGCAGGCAGGCGTCGATGGCCGCCGGGGTGGTGCCCCAGTCCTCGTGCAGCTTGAAGCCGCCGGCTCCGGCCCGCAGCTGCTCCCACAGCGCCTCGGTGGAGACCGTGTTGCCCTTGCCGAGCAGCAGCACGTTCACCGGGAAGGCGTCGAGGGCCTCGTGCATCCGGGCCAGGTGCCAGGCGTTCGGGGTGACGGTGGTGGCCCGGGTGCCCTCGGCCGGCCCGGTGCCACCGCCGACCAGGGTGGTGACCCCACCGGCGAGGGCCTCGGTGACGATCTGCGGGCAGATGAAGTGCACGTGGGTGTCGACCGCACCGGCGGTGAGGATGCGACCGTTGCCGGCGATGACCTCGGTGGCCGGGCCGATCACCAGGTCGGGGTGCACCCCGTCCATGGTGTCCGGGTTGCCGGCCCGGCCCAGCGCCACGATCCGCCCGTCGCGCAGCCCCACGTCGGCCTTGACCACACCCCAGTGGTCGAGCACCACGGCACCGGTGATGACGGTATCCAGGGCGCCCTCGGCCCGGGTGGCCCGGGACTGGCCCATCGACTCGCGGATCACCTTGCCGCCGCCGAAGACCGCCTCGTCGCCGCCGACGCAGTGGTCGTGTTCGACCTCGATGAGCAGGTTGGTGTCGGCCAACCGGATCCGGTCACCGGTAGTCGGCCCGTACAGGGCGACATAACGGTTTCGCTCGACGATGCTCATGCCGCTCCTCCCGGCTCGGCGTCCAGTGCCCCGCCGCACTCGCCCCGCAGGCCGGGCACGATCCGGGCACCGGCCAACGGCACCAGGTCGACACTGCGACTCACCCCCGGTTCGAAACGCACCGAGGTGCCCGCCGGTACGGCCAGCCGCTGCCCCCAGGCGATGTCCCGGTCGAAGTCCAGCGCGGGGTTGGCCTCGGCGAAGTGGTAGTGCGAGCCGACCTGCACCGGTCGGTCGCCGGTGTTGACCACCAGCAGGGTGGTCACCGGCCGACCAACGTTGATCTCCACCGGGTCGGCGGCCGGCAGGATCTCCCCCGGGATCACGGGATCGGGTGGTGCACCGTCACCAACTTGGTGCCGTCCGGGAACGTCGCCTCCACCTGCACCTCCCCCAGCAACTCGGGGATGCCGTCCTGGACGTCCTCGCGGGTCAGCACGGTACGACCGGCGGACATCAGGTCGACCACGGAGCGCCCGTCGCGGGCACCTTCGAGCAGGAAGGCGGTGATCACCGCGACGGCTTCGGGATAGTTCAGACGCAGGCCGCGTTCACGACGGCGCCGGGCGACATCGGCCGCCACGTGGACGAGCAGACGATCCTGCTCATGGGGAGTGAGATACAAGGGTGGCTCCCGGTGGGTGTCCGCGCCCCGTCGACCGCCGGCAGCGACGCCTCGACGCGCCGTCCCACGGTTCGGGGCTCGCCCGTCGAGTCCCGCCACGTGTGCGGGCCTCGGGAGTTCCACCCTCCCGGCCCACCTGGCGAGGCACCGACGGTGTCTTCTCGGATGCGGACCGCACCGCCCACCGCTGAGCCGACCGTAAGGGATCACGCGGCCGTCGGCAACACCCGTACCAACTTCGGTATATCGCGACACCAAATAGCGCGGTATTATGCCTCGCATGGTAGTGGCAGAAGGCCAACCGACCGACGACAACGACCGTCAGACCCAGCTTCTGCGCGGCGTGCTGGACATGTGCCTGCTGGCGCTGCTGTCCCGCGAACCCGCCCACGGTTACGAGCTGGTGCGGCGGATGGAGTCGGCCGGCTTCAGCACGATCAGCTACGGCACCCTCTATCCGCTGCTGACCCGGATGCGCCGCCTCGGCCTCGTCGCCGACGAACAGCAGATCAGTCCGACCGGCCCACCCCGCAAGGTGTACGCGCTGACCAGGGCCGGACGCGCTCGCCTCGATGCCTGGCAGAACCAGTGGACCCGCTTCGCCGGCACCGTCGACGCCATCCTCGTCCCGACCGACCACAGCCCGCCCAGGAGTTGACCGTGGAGACCATCGACAGCGTCCTGTCCGAGGCCGACCGTGCGTGGCGGGCCTACGGCGTCAGTTCGGCCGATCGGCGGGTACTCGCCGCCGACCTGCGCCTCGATCTGGCCGCCGCGGCCGCCGACGGGGGCGACCCGGTGCAGTTGGTCGGCGGTGACGTGGCCGGCTTCGCCCGACGGCTCGCCGACGAGGCCGCTGTCCGGCGGGTACGCCCGGAATACCACCGTCTCCTGCTGACCGCGTTGGCCGGTGCCCTGCTCGGCAGCCTGCTCGGTGCCGGCATCTTCACAGCGCTGTATCCGCTGCTCGTCCGTTTGATCGACATCCCCCGTTCGATCGAGATCCCGGTCCAGGTCGCTGTAGTCGTCTACTACGGCGTGCCGGCCGCCGTGGTGGTGGCCGGGGCGGTCACCGCGGTTCGGCTCCGGCTACGCGACCTGCCCCAGATCCGGAGAACCGCCCTGCTGATGAGCCTGCTGCTGCCGGCGGCCGGCATCGTCGTCACCCCGATCACCATGGCGTACGCCTGGTCCACCGACTACAGCACCGCACCGGAGGTGCTGGTCGTCGAAGTCGTCATGGTGCTCGCCGCGCTGGCCGGCGCCACGGTACTGGCCCGTCGCCTGTCGCTGCGCGAGCGCCGGCGGGCCACCGGCGCTGCGCCCGACGCCGCAGTCGAACCCGCCTGACGTGCCCGCGTTCAGCCGCCGCCGGGCAGGTCGACCCGCTCACCGGTGACGGCCTCGACCTCCCGGGCGCAGATCTCCAGCAACGGCATGTCGTCGTAATTGCTCAGAACCACACCGACCCAACCGGTGTCCGGGTAGACGGTCCAGTTCGCACCGACGCCGCCGGCGCCGCCGCCACGCCCGATCACCCACTGGCCGCCGATGATCGAGACAGGCATCGTGTACGCCTCGAACCCGGCGGGGCCGGGACCGGGAAGCTTGGCCCCGGCGAACAGATCGGCGTAGGGCCGCTCCAGCAACGTGCCGTCGTGCAGCGCGTACGCGAACCGGGCCAGGTCCGGTGCGGTGGCGAAGCCGTCGCTCGAGGCGTACCCGATGAAGCTGCGCCCCGGATTCCTGCCCCGGATGGGCGGGCTGACGCTGCCCTTGTCCAGGTTACGTACGGCGTCCACCCGGCTGCCGTCGTCCTGGCGCATGTACGGGTGCGCGATGCGCGCGTCGGTGAGCCACTGCGTCCGGGTGAAGAACCCCGAGCCGGTCATGCCAGCGCGTTCGAAAATGTGCTCGTGGGTGTAGTCCCAGTACGTCATGCCGGACACGACCTCGACGATCTGCGCCGCCATGGCCAGACCCACACCGCCACCGGGGAGATGAGCGTTGGCTCCCGAGCCGGGGACCCCCACCAACCGCGCCTGCCGGACCCACTGCTCGCCGACCTCGTGCACCTCTTGCCGACTGTGGTAGACGCGTTGCCAGTCCGGCATCGGAGCATCGATGCCGGAGGTGCTGGTGAGCAGGTGGTGGATGGTCACCTGCTCGGCGATCTCCGTCGCCACTCCTTCCAGGTGGCTGCCCACCGGGTCCGACAGCGACACCTTCCCCCGCTGCACCAACTGCAGGATCGCCACCGACAGGAACGGTTGGCTCGCCGAGGAGAGGTGGAACGCGACATTCTCGTGGTTGCGGATCCCCCGCTCCTTGTCGGCCATGCCATAGCTGCGTGACAACACCGTCCGACCCCGGTACGACAGCAGCACCACGCCGGAGAACCTGTCCTGTGCCGCCAGCTTCGCCACGAACCGGTCATAGGCCCCGCCGGGCCGGGTCTCCGGCGGGACCCGGCCCGACCCGGGCGGTCCGGCGGTGACGCGGCTGTCTGCGGTCGGCGGGGCGGCGCGGGCGAATTCGGTGCCCACCAGTGGCGCCCCGGCCGCCGCCAACCCGCCCCACTCGAGCAGTCGCCGCCGGTCGATGCCACGTGCCGATTCCGGATTCATGTTCACGGTCCTTTCCTGTTCGACGAGCCGACCGGCATCGTCAGATCACGGTGGTCTGCGCTCTACCGAACAGGAACGGCTGTTGCGAGGGCGTACGCGTTTTTCGATACGCCGACGACATGTCGCACCTCGTAGCATCGAGGGTGTGCGGGTGTTGATCGTCGAGGACGAGCCCTATCTGGCCGATGCCATTCGCGATGGTCTACGCCTCGCGGCGATCGCCGCCGACATCGCCGCTGACGGCGGCATCGCCCTTGAGTTGCTGGACAGGAACGCCTACAGCGTCGCCGTCCTCGACCGCGACATTCCCGGCCCGTCCGGCGACGAGATAGCCGAGAGAATCGTCGCCTCCGGCAGCGGTACGCCCATCCTCATGCTCACCGCCGCCAGCCGACTCGACGACAAGGCGTCCGGATTCGCACTCGGTGCCGACGACTACCTCACCAAGCCCTTCGAACTGCGCGAACTCGTGCTCAGGCTCAGAGCACTCGATCGGCGCCGCGCCCCCACCAGGCCACCCGTGCGGGAGATCGCCGGGCTGCGTCTGGATCCGTTCCGCCGCGAGGTCCACCGCGACGGCCGCTATGTCGCGCTGACCCGCAAACAGTTCGCCGTGCTCGAGGTGCTCGTCGCCGCCGAAGGCGGTGTGGTCAGCGCCGAGGAACTGCTGCAACAGGCGTGGGACGAGAACGCCGACCCGTTCACCAACGCCGTACGCATCACGGTCTCGGCACTGCGCAAACGACTCGGCGAGCCCTGGATCATTTCCACCCTGCCCGGCGTCGGCTACCGCATCGACGAGGCACGACCGTAGCCCGGCCACCCGGTTTGAGCGTTCGCCTCAAACTCACCCTCAGCTACGCCGGGTTTCTCCTGCTCGCCGTCGCCCTGCTGCTCGCGGTCGTGTGGCTGTTCCTGCTCCGCTACGTGCCCGACGGTGTGCTGGTCACGGGACCGCCGGGGTCGCACCCCCGCCTCTTCATTCCCAATCGGTCCGACCTGCTGCGCGCCTTCGCGCCGAAGGCCGCGGCGCTGTGGGCGCTGCTACTTCTGTTCGGCCTCGTGGCAGGGTGGATCCTGGCCGGCCGGATGCTCGCCCCGCTGACTCGCCTCACCGATGCCACCCGCAGGGCCGCCGACGGATCGCTCTCCCACCGGATCCGGTTGCCGGGCCGCCAGGACGAGTTCCGCGAACTCGCCGACACATTCGACACCATGCTCGCCCGCCTTGAAACACACGTCGCGCAGCAGCGCAGATTCGCCGCCAATGCCTCACACGAACTACGCACCCCACTGTCGATCACGCAGACACTTCTCGACGTGGCACGTACCGATCGGCACCGCGACCTCGGCGAGATCATCGATCGCCTGCACGCCGTCAACTGCCGGGCCATCAAACTCACCGAGGCATTGCTTCTGTTCAGTCGTGCCAACGAAAAGTCATTCACCCGCGAACGCCTCGACCTTTCCCTGCTCGCGGAAGAGGCTGCCGAAACGCTCCTGCCGCTTGCCGAGAAACGCGGCCTGACCATTCAGTCGCGGGCCGATCTTGCCCCGGTCCTGGGCTCCCACCCGCTGCTGTTGCAGATGACGACGAACCTCCTGCACAACGCGATCATTCACAACACCGCCGATCAGGGCACCGTGTGGATCACGACAAGTGTCGCGCCCGGGGCTGTGCTGCTCACCGTCGAGAACACCGGCGAACGACTCACCCCACACCTGGTTTCCACGCTGGTGGAGCCGTTCCAGCGCGGCACCGAACGGGTCCGTGCGGAGCACGCCGGTGTCGGCCTCGGCCTGGCCATCGTCACGAGCATCGTCCAGGCACACGACGGTGCCCTCACCCTCGCCCCCCGCCCCACCGGCGGGCTCCACGTCACGGTGCGCCTACCTGCCGCACCACCGGAGATGACCAGAGCGTGAGGGCCGTCATACCGGGTGGACGCCGACCCATCCCCTGCTGCTAGCCTCGGCCGCAGGTCATGAGTGCCAGCGTGAAGCCCCGGCTTGCTGGCCGGCAACCCTCGTCCGCGCAGGGGTGCCCCGGGTGAGGACCAGGCACCGGTGCAACCACCGGTGCAAGCGTGGCCTGGTTTCCAGGTCATCACGACCTCGAGGGAGACCCATGTCGTACCGCAGTCGATCCGCTCCCGTGGCGGCCTGCCTCGATCTGACCCAACGTCGGCACGTCGACATGATGCGGGTCTGTAGCGCCGCGTGTAGCTGACCGCGTCGCTGCCGGTCGCCGAGCCTGCGGGCCTCGGCATCTCCCCCTCTGCCATCGGTTCATCCCAGCGGTCCGTCCCACGGCGGACCGTCGGTGCGGCACGTCCGTGCCCGCCGTCGTTCATCCAGGAGACACCTGTGCGATTCGTTCCTGCCCTGACCCGGGCCGCCGCCGTCGGCGTCGCCGCAGTCCTCGCCGCCGTCACGCTTACCGCCTGCGGCTCGGACTCGGCCGGCGAGGCCGACAACCCGTACAACCTGCTCCAGCCGGGCGTGCTGCGGGCCGGCACCCTCACCGACGCGCCGCCGAACGTGTACCTCAAGGACGGCAAGTTCACCGGGTTCGACAACGACCTGCTTGTCGCCGCCGCCGACAAGCTCGGACTGAAGGTCGAGTTCGTCGGCACCGACTTCTCCGGCCTGCTGGCCCAGGTCAACAACCGCAAGTTCGACATCGGCAGCTCCTCGATCACCATCACCGAGGCGCGGAAGAAGACAGTCGACTTCGGCAACGGCTACGACTTCGGCTACCTCGGCCTCAACGTGCCCGCCGGTTCGACGCTGAGCAGCTTCGACGAGCTGCCCGGCAAGCGGGTGGTGGTCGTGCAGGGCACCGTCCAGGACGACTACGCCACCACCAAGGGCCTCGACCCGGTGCGGGTGCCCGACTACAACGGCGCGCTCAACCAGCTCAAGGCGGGCACCGCGGACGCCTGGATCTCCCCGGCCGAGATCGGTGAGAAGACCGCCGCGGACAGCGGCGGCAAGATCGAGGTGGCGGCGAAGGAACTCAGCCCGGCCCCGACGGCGTACGCCTTCGCCAAGGGCAACGACGCGCTGCGCGAGGCGCTGAACAAGGCCCTCGACGAGGTCATCGCCGACGGCACCTGGACCCGGCTCAGCGAGCAGTACTACCCGGGTCGGGCGATCCCGGCCGACTTCACCCCGGGCAGCGGCACCGTGACCGTCCCGTCGGCTTCCTGACGGCGAGTAGGAACGAGCAGGGCGGAGGTTGACCCGTGGATCCGTTGCGCACCCTGTGGGAGACGTTCTTCGACTGGGAGTCGATGCGCGAGGCGCTACCCGAGATGATCACTGTCGGGTTGCCGAACACGCTGATCCTGGCGGTCACCGCCGCCCTGCTCGGCTCGGCGCTGGGCATCGTGCTGGCCGTCGCGGGCATCTCGCGGACCCGCTGGCTGCGGTGGCCGGCGCGGGTCTACACCGACGTGTTCCGTGGCCTGCCAGCCGCGGCGACGATCCTGTTGATCGGGGTCGGCCTGGCCCCGCTCGGCATGCAGGTGTGGGGGCCCAACCCGTACCCGCTGGGCATCCTGGCGCTGTCGCTGATCGCGTCGGCGTACATCGGGGAGATCTTCCGCTCCGGCATCCAGTCGGTGGAGGCCACCCAGCTGGAGGCGGCCCGGGCGCTCGGCTTCTCCTGGGGCGAGGCGATGCGCCGGGTGATCATTCCGCAGGGCATCCGGCGGATCCTGCCGGCCTGGGTGAACCAGCTGATCGCCCTGATCAAGGACTCCAGCCTGGTCTACTTCCTCGGCCTGCTGGCCAGCCAGCGGGAGCTGTTCCGGATCGGGCAGGACTACGCCGCCAACACCGGCAACCAGTCGGCGTTGCTGCTGGCCGGGCTCTTCTACCTGGCGCTGACGGTCCCGCTGACCCACGTCGTCAACTGGATCGACGGGCGACTGCGACACGGCCGACCGGCCACCGGCCCGGCCGACGACGACCCCGACGACCTCGACCTGGCGCTGCCCGGCGCCGCCGGAGGGAACCAACGATGAGCGACTCGGTCAGTCTGAGCCTGCGCGACGTGCACCTGGCCTTCGGGCGTCACCAGGTGCTGCGCGGGGTGGACCTGGACGTGGCCCGGGGCGCGACGGCCTGCGTGATCGGCCCCTCCGGGTCGGGCAAGTCGACCCTGCTGCGTACGGTCAACCGGTTGTTGGAACCGGACCGCGGCGACGTGCTGCTGGACGGACGCAGCGTGCTGCGCGACGACCCGGACGCCCTGCGGCAGCGGGTCGGCATGGTGTTCCAGCAGTTCAATCTCTTCCCGCACATGAGCGTGCTGCGCAACATCACCCTCGCGCTGCGACGCATCCGCAAGCTCGGCGAGGACGAGGCGGCGGCGGTGGCCCGCGAACACCTGGACCGGGTGGGGCTGGCCGCGAAGGCCGATGCCCGCCCGGCGCACCTGTCCGGTGGGCAGCAGCAACGGGTCGCCATCGCCCGCGCGCTGGCCATGCAGCCGCAGGTGATGCTCTTCGACGAGGCCACCTCGGCGCTGGACCCGGAGCTGGTCAAGGGCGTCCTGGCGTTGATGGCGGACCTGTCGGCGCAGGGCATGACCATGGTCGTGGTGACCCACGAGATGGGTTTCGCCCGGGAGGTCGCCGACACGGTCGCGTTCATGGACGCCGGGGTGGTGCTGGAGGCCGGCCCGCCGGCCGCGATCTTCGAAGCGGCGCAGCACCCGCGCCTGCGCCGCTTCCTCTCCCAGGTGCTCTGACCCCAGGTGCGCTGATCCCGGGTGCTTCTGAGCAGCCCGGGGGCCGTCGTCACTGTCCGGTCGGCAGTTGCCCGTCGAACTCAGGGCAGCGCTTCATGGTGTAGTCCGACACCGGCGGCATCGCCGTCTTGAGCCCCTCCATGGTCTGGCCGAGGCGGGCGTACGCCGCAGGATCCTGAGGCATGCTCTTGCCCGAGGCCTCGATGACGGCGGCGTAGAACTCGCTCACCGTCGCCACGTCGGACTTGATCTCGGCGGGTGCCGCCGCCTTCAGCTCCTTCAGCTGAGTACGGGCCTGCGCCACCTCGGCCTTGCCCGCGCTCTCGGTGAACAGCGGGTCCATCGCCCCGGTGAACGCCTGCACCGCGTCGCACCAGCGGTCCCCGTCACCGGACCCGGTGTTCTTCCCGCCGCTGCCCTGGTCCGGCGCCTGCCCGCCGTCGGCGTCGGTGGTCGCCGCCGGCGGCTCGGCCCCACCCGAGGCGGTGTCGTCGTCCGTTCCGCCGGCACAGCCGGTCAGCATGAGCCCGGCCGCGAGCACGACAAGCAGCCCTCGAACCCGTCCCATCGTCTTCTCCTTCGACCTGAACACGCTGACCGCCCCCGTCCGCCTCCGGCGTCGCCACGGTCGCGGCACCCGCCACGTCGGCGTCCACCACGGCCGTGTCCGGACACCGAGCAGTCTGATCGGCGGTCTTCGGGGGCGGTTCAGGAATTGTTCAGGCGAGCCCGATCCGGTAGCGCGGCCGCGGCCGGCTCGACACCGATCTCGGTCATCCGCACGACGTACTCCTGATGGCGCCGGTTGGCCTCACCGTGCCGTCCGGCGGCCGACAGCGCGGCGATCAGCCCGAGGTGGGCCGGCTCGTCGTAACCGTCCTCACCGACCAGCCGCAGGTACCAACCGATCGCCGCGTCGGCCCGGCCCAGGTGCAGATACCGCCTCGCCAGCCGGTGGGTCACCTCGCGGTGCAGTGCGGACAGCAGCGCCCGGGGCCGCTGGACCGCCGCACCGACGACCTCGTCGTCGGCGCAGAGATCACCGGCGTACATGGCCCCCACCGTCTCCAGTTGGCCCAGCAACCGATCGTCGGTGGCGGTGCCGGCCGGCGGCGGGCTCGCGGTGTCGGCGACGACGGCCGCCCGGGCCGCGTCGTGGAAGCGCAACGCGTCCACCACCACATGTGCCGTACTGAGCTGCACGGTGGCCGAGTCGGTGATCAGGTAACGGTCCGCCGGATGTCGCCGAACCGGGTCGAGCACACCCCGTACGGTCGAGATCAGCACCGACAGGCGGCGCAGCGCCACCTCGGCGCGGGCCTGCGGCCACAGCGCGGCGGCCAGGGCGTCGCGGGGCACCGGTCTGCCGAGCTGCGCGGCCACCATGTGCAGCAGATCGCGCGCCTTGCGGGACTGCCAGCTGCCGACCGGCACCGCCGCGCCGGCCAGCCGCACCGCGAACTGGCCCAGGATCTGCACCTCCACCTCGGGAACCGGTGCCGGCCCGATCGCCGCCAACGGTCCGGCGACGTGCCAGCCACCTTCCTGTACGCCGATGCGGCGCAGCCGCTCGTACGCGATCCGCTCCGCGACCAGGTCACCGGTGAGCCGGGCCTGGAGCAGGGCGTTGGTGGCGAGCGCGAACTCGTTGCCGAGCTCGGCCCAGATCGTCGCCGCCTCGACCAGGTCGGCGAGCAGTCGGCGTACCGTCCGGGGTGAACTCGCCTCGGGGTTGGCGCGGTGGGCGGCGAGGGTGACGAGTTCCATGGCCTCGGCCAGGCCCGCCGTGTCCCGGCGGCGACCGGCCTCGGCGCGGACCTGTTCGCCGTACCGCAGGGCGGTGTGCGGGTCTCCGGAGCAGAGGGCGACCCAGCCGGCGGCCAGTTCGGCGATGGTGGGGCCGGCGGAGCTGGGCAGCGACAGGGCCCGCTCGGCGTGGCGGGCCGCCGCCTGCGGGTCGTCGGCGTAGCTGAGCCGGGCGAGCCCGGCGCACGCCTCCACCAGCACCTGCGCGTTGCCGTCCGGCTCTCCCATGGCCAGCGCGGCCCGGTAGGCGGCCACCGCCTGGTGGGTGGCCCCCCGTACCCGGTGCACCCGGGCGGTCAACGTCAGCCCGAAGGCAGCCAGCGGGGAGCCGGCCCGCTGCCACCGGGCCAGCGCCTTGTCCGCGTCGCTGCGGGCGCGGTGCAGGTCGCCCAGGCCGAGCCATGCCTCCGCGCGGTTGTGCAGCGCCAGCGCGAGCAGCATCTGCTGACCGAGCAGCTCGCCGAGCCGGACCGCCTCGTCGAGTTCCTCGATGGCCGGTCGGTAGTGTCCCTCCTCGACGAGCCGCGACCCGACATTGCACCGGATCCGCAGTTGCTGCCCGAAGTCGCCGGCGCGTTCGGCCGCCGCCAGGGCCTGGGCGTACGCGTGCTCATTTCCCGCGCGGTCGCCGTCGCCGAACGCGGCCAGCGCCTGTGCCAGGTAGGCCGCCGCCACCGCCGCGTCGTCGCCGCTGCGTTCGGCGATCCGGACCGCATCGGTGGCCAGCTGCCGGGTCCGTGTCTGGTCGCCCTGGGCCCAGCGGGTCGCGGCCCAGCCGGCGAGGACCTGGGCGCGGTCGGCCAGCGCCGACGGGTGCTGGTCGTCGAGGTCGAGGTCGAGGTCGACGCGGCGATAGCAGGCGTCGGCCGCGTCGAACCGGCCCTGCTGGTGCAGCAGCACACCGAGCCGCCAGGCCAACCCCGCGGGCAGCGGCAGGTCCGCCGGTACGGCCGCCAACCGGCGCAGGGCCTCGTCCTGGTGTCCCTGGTGGACGGCCGTCTCGATCGGGGTGAGCAGGTCGCGCATGCCCGGACCACCCGTGCCGTGGCCTGAGCGTCCTCGTCCCACCTCATCGAGTCTAGTGAGCCTCGCCGCACCGGCCCGCCGACGCGCGGTGGGCGTGCCGGGAGCGCGCTCGAGAAGACCTGGTCACCGTGGGGTGTCGCGGTGGCGGAAGGCGGCCAGTCCGGCGGCCAGCAGCACCACCGCCACGGCGGTGAGGACCAGCAGCGGCGGTGCGGTCGCGTCGACGCCGGGCACGGACGGCACGTGCGTGTACGGGGACAGGTTGAGGGCGGCCTGCGGCAGGTCGAGCACCGAACCGAGCTGGCCGAGCAGCAGGAACACGATAAGCGACGCCCAGCTCAGCCCGACCGACCAGCGGGGCAGCGCACCGAACAGCGCGGTGACCACCCCGGCGACCACCAGCAGTGCCGGTAGCCGCAGCAGCGCCGCCCCGGCCAGGTCGACCGTCCAGCCGACCGGATCGCCGTCGGCCACGCCGTACCCGAGGCCGGTGGTGATCCCGGCCAGCAGCACCAGCACCGACGCGCCGAGGACCGCGCCGAGGACCTGCGTGCCGAGCCACCGGGTACGGCTGACCGCCGTGGCGAGCAGCGCCTCCAGGATGCCGTCGGACTCGTCGGTGCGGGTCCGCAACAGCGCCTGCACCACGTACGCGCCGATGGTCAGCGCGAAGATCCCGAGCATCGCGGCCAGGTACGCGTCGACAAGTTCGGCACCGCCGCCGAGCTGGGCTATCACCTCGGCCGCCTGCGGGTTCTCCGCGATCATGGCGTCGACCTCGTGCCCGGCCACGCCCATGGCGAGACCGAGGACCGCCACCGCGACCGCCCAACCGGCCAACGCCCCCCGGTGCAGCCGCCAGGTCAACCCGGCGGGGCTGAGCAGCCCGGACGCGGCCCGGGCCGGTCCGCGGCGGGCGGCGAGCAGGCCCGCGCCGACGTCCCGACGCTCGGCCAGCAGGTAGGCCACGGCGACGCAGGCGACGAGCAGGGCGATCGGCAGGGCCAGCACCCACAAGCGTTCCGGCCCGAAGGCCCGGACCTGGGTGCCCCAGCCCAGCGGGGACAGCCACACCGGCCAGGCGCTGTCCAGGCGGGTCGCGGTGGCGGCCCGCTCACCGAGCACGTCACCGGCGGCACGCAGCAGGAACGCCACACCGACCGTGGCGGCGGCGAGGGCGTTCGCGCCGCGCGAGGTGACGGTGAGCTGGGCGGTGACGGCGGCGACGCCGGTGAAGGCGACACCCACCCCGCCGATCGCCGCCGCGGCGGCCAGCGACCCGGCGACCGGCAGGCCGATGCCGACCAGGGCCAGGGCCAGCAGCCCGGCGGCCAGCACGTTGGCACCCACCACCACGACCAGGGCGGCGGTGAGCAGGGCGTACCGCCCGACCGGCGCGGCACCGAGCAGTTCCGCCCGGCCGGTCTCCTCGTTCTGCCGGGTGTGCCGGATCACCGCGAAGGTGCTGAGCAGCGCGGCGAGCAGAGCCAGGGTCAGGTACGACTCGGTGACCACCACGGCACCGACGTCCGCGCCGGCGATCGGGCCGTTGAAGGCCCGGGCGACCACGCTGGTGATCGCGGTTTCGGCGTAGCCGAGGCGGGTCTGCGCGTCGGGGTAGAGCCCGGCGACGCTCTCGGCGATGGCGTACCCGAGCAGGGGGGCGCCGAGCACCCAGAGGCCCAGCCGGATCCGGTCACGGCGCACGACGAGCCGGGCCAGCCGACCGGTGCCGGCGAAGGTGCTCATCGGGCACCGCCGTCGGAGGTGGTGACAGTGTCGCCGTAGTGCCGCAGGAACAGCTCCTCCAGCGTGGGCGGTGCGCTGGTCAGGGCCCGGACCTGGAAGCGGAGCAGGTGAGCGAGCAGCGTGTCGAGGTGCGCCGGCTCGACCTCCAACCGGACCCGCCCGTCGACAGCGCGGACCTCGTGCACCCCCGGCAGCTCCGCCACCCCGGTCAGCGGGCGTACGGTCTCGACGGTGACCGTGGTGCGGGCCAGGTGCCTCAGCTCGGTGAGGGTGCCGGACTCCACGATCCGCCCCTCCCGGATGATGCTGACCCGGTCGCAGAGCGCCTCGACCTCGGCCAACACGTGACTGGAGAGCAGCACGCTGGCACCGCCGGCGGTGAGTTCGCGGACCTCCTCCTGGAACACCGCCTCCATCAGCGGGTCGAGGCCGGAGGTCGGTTCGTCCAGGACGTACAGCTCGACGTCGGAGGCGAAGGCGGCGACGATGGCGACCTTCTGCCGGTTGCCCTTGGAGTAGGTGCGGCACTTCTTCGTGGGGTCCAGTTCGAAGCGACGCAGCAGCTCGTCGCGGCGGCGTTCGTCGAGGCCGCCGCGCAGGGCACCGAAGAGGTCGATCGCCTCGCCGCCGGAGAGGTTGGGCCAGAGGTTGACGTCGCCGGGCACGTACGCCAGCCGCCGGTGCAGCGCCACCGCGTCGCGCCACGGGTCGCCGTCGAGGACCCGCACCTGCCCGGAGTCGCGACGTAGCAGGCCGAGCAGGATCCGGATGGTGGTGGACTTGCCGGAGCCGTTGGGGCCGAGGAAGCCGTGCACCTCCCCCGGTTCCACCCGCAGATCCAGTCCGTCGAGGGCGCGTACGCTGCCGAAGGTCTTGACCAGGTTGTCGATGGCTATCACGGACATGGGGGCCTCCCGCCGCACCGAACACGACTCACTGCACTGACCGATGGTAAGGGTCGGAGGCGAGTCTGTCCGACCGCCGGTCAGGAGCGGTTACCCTCGACGGCATGACCTGGGCGGAGACCGACGGCACCCGCGAGAGGATCCTGCGCGCCGCGTTCGACCTGTTCACTGTGCACGGCTACCAGCGCACCTCGCTGCGCCGCATCGCCGAGCGGCTCGGGCTGACCAAGGCCGCGATCCTCTACCACTTCCCCAGCAAGGGGCACCTGCTCACCGCCCTGGCCGAACCGATGGTCGGCGACCTGGAGAGGCTTGTCGACGCCGCCGAGACGTTGCCGCCCGGGCCGGCGAGGTGGACGCTGCTGGAGGGCTGGGTGGACACGATGCTGGAGCACCGCGGCCGTCTCGGTCTGCTCCTGCACGACCTCGCGCTCGTCGATCAGGGCAGCACCTACCAGCGGCTGCTGCGCATCGCGATGCGGGCCAACCAGATCCTCGCCGGCCCCGACCCGAGCCGGCGGGACCGGGTCCGCGCGGTGCAGGCGATCGCGATGTGCAGCGACCCGGTGGTGTTCCTCATGGAGGTGCCCGCGCCGGTGCTGCGCGCGGACATGCTCGACGGCGTACGCCGCCTGCTGACCGACGATCCGCACGGCACCGATCCGCGAAGCACCGATCCCCTCGGCGCTGACCGCGATGGCAGCCATCGCAGCACCGATGCCCGGGATGTCGACGAGGAGCCGGCGGTCGGGGCGGTGGGCCGGCGGCGGCCCGGCCGACCCCGCTCGATGGGCCCGGAGCAGCTGCTGGTGGCCCGCCGGATGCATGCGGCAGGCACGCATTCCATCGACGAGATCGCCGCCGCCTGCGGCGTGTCCCGGGCGACCCTCTACCGGCATCTCAATTCGCCGGACAATAACGAGACAGTATCGGGATAGTTTTGCGACACCTGTCGCAGGATCAGCGCACCAGACCGAGGCCGGTGTACCGGCGCTCGTGCGCCGGGAAGTTCTCGGTGGTGTGCGGCGCGTAGATCCAGGTGCGCAGCGAGTCCGCCGCGGTGTCGATCTCGACCAGCCGGACGGGGTTGGTCCGCTTGGAGTGGAAGGTCTGCAGGAACGAGTAGATCCGGTTGCCGTTCACACCGGTGTCCACCCGCGACGCCGCCGTGCCGGTGTGCCCGGAGAAGACGAACCGGATGTTGGGGTAGCGCCGCACCAGGTTGTCGAAGACGTACTGCGGGCTGCTGGCACCGAATCCGGCACTCTGCCCGATGCTCGCGTCGCTCTCCAGGTAGTGATGGGTGACCAGGACGACGTTGTGGCGCGGGTGCGCGGCCACCACCTGCTGCGCCCAGGTGACCGCCGCCCGCCGGGGCCACAGCTCCAGGGTCAGCACCAGCCAGTGCACTCCCCCGGCCGTGTAGGTGGCGTACGCGTTGTCGACCTTGCCCGCCTCGAACTGGCCCTGCACCGACCCGAAACGTGCGGCGGTGAAGTACCTGTTGAACACGGCGGTGTCGCGCAGCAGCGGCCCGGCCGGGCTGCGTGGCTTGCCGTCCGGGCCGAAGACCTGCCCGTCGTGGTTGCCGATGGCCAACGTGTACGGCACCCCGGCCTGCTCCAGCGGGCGCAGGGCGTTGCTCGCCCGCACGTACTGGACGTGGTCCGGTGTGTCGTAGTTGATCACGTCGCCGGAGTGCGTGACGAAGCGCAGATCCAGCGCGTTGCGCTGCGCCACCAGCCAGTCGATCCGCTGCCGGAACCGGTTGTCCGCGGCGTCCAGCACCTCCTCCTGGGTGTCCGGGACGACTGCGAAGCTGAACTTGGTGTCGGTCGGCGGCTTCGCCTCGGTCCGGACGTACGCCAGGTGGGCGTTACGGTCGCACGCGCCGGTGTAGCGGTCGTTGACCAGGTCGATCCGGACGGTGTGCTGTCCCGCGGGCAGCGGCGCACCGACCTGGTAGGCGCCGTAGTCGGTGGCGCTGACCACCGTCACCTCGCCGACCGGGGTGCCGCCCACGCTCACCCGGATCGTGGGCCACCCCTCGCAGTGGTCCCCGATCGCACCCACCACAAGCGTCCCTGCGCCCTGCACGGTGGTCAGCGCGTAGCTGGTGTTGCGCCACAGGGTGGCATGGGTGCCCGACGCCGGCTTCGGCGTCCCGGTGGCCGGCTGGATGGATCCGTTGACCACGGTGAACGGTGACGACACGGCCGCGTTCGCCGATCCCGTCAACACCCCGGCCGACAGGACGACGACGATCGCCACGATCGCACGCGTGACCCGCATGGCTGCCCCTCTCCACGCCTGGCCCCCGTGCCCGACATCGGCGATGTTAAGCCACATCAGCCGGGTATGCCCGGCAACGGCCCGTCAGCGGGCGCGCCCCACCGCCGACCAGCCGCACAAAGGTGAGGTCACTCCACGTCCACCCAGTCCAGCGTGCGCCCGACCGCCTTCTGCCAGCCCGCGTACCCGGCCGCGCGTTGCTGCGCCGACCAGGACGGGTGCCACCGCCGGCTCTCGTTCCAGTTGTCCCGCAACTCGTCGGTGTCCTTCCAGAAGCCGACGGCCAGCCCGGCGGCGTACGCGGCACCCAGCGCCGTCGTCTCGGCGACCACCGGCCGGCTGACCGGCACACCGAGAATGTCCGCCTGCAACTGCATGCACAACTCGTTCACGGTGACCCCACCGTCGACTTTGAGACACTCCACGGCCACCCCGGAGTCCTGCGCCATGGCCTCGGCCACGTCCCGGCTCTGGTAGCAGATCGCCTCCAGCGCGGCCCGGGCGATGTGGGCGTCGGTGTTGTAGCGGGACAGCCCGACGATGGCCCCTCGGGCGTCGGCGCGCCAGTACGGGGCGAACAGGCCGGAGAAGGCCGGGACGAAGTAGACCCCGCCGTTGTCGTCGACCTGCCGGGCGAGGTCTTCGCTCTGCGCGGCGGTCCTGATGATCTTCAACTGGTCGCGCAGCCACTGCACGGCGGAACCGGTGACGGCGATGCTGCCCTCCAGCGCGTACACCGGCTGCTCGCCGGCGAACTGGTAGCAGACGGTGGTGAGCAGCCCCGACTCCGAGCGGACGATCTCCGTACCGGTGTTGAGCAGCATGAAGTTGCCCGTACCGTAGGTGTTCTTGGCCTCGCCCGGCGCGAAGCAGACCTGTCCGACGGTGGCCGCCTGCTGATCACCCAGGTCGCCGGTGATCCGAACCGTCCCGGCGAACGGGCCGCCCGACGCGGTGGTGCCGTACGCCTGCGGGTCCGACGACGCGACGATCCGGGGCAGCATCGCGCGGGGGATGTCGAAGAACGACAGCAGTTCGTCGTCCCAGTCGAGGGTCTCCAGGTCCATCAACATGGTGCGGCTGGCGTTTGTGGGGTCGGTGAGGTGCACACCGCCGTCGGTGCCGCCGGTGAGGTGCCACAGCAGCCAGGTGTCGGTGTTGCCGAAGATCGCCTCACCGCGTTCGGCGGCGGCCCGCACCCCCTCGACGTTCTCCAGGATCCACTGGATCTTCCCGCCGGAGAAGTAGGTCGCCGGTGGCAGCCCGGCCTTGCGCCGGATGATCTCGCCGCGACCGTCGCGTTCCAGGGCCGCGGCGATCCGGTCGGTACGGGTGTCCTGCCAGACGATGGCGTTGTAGTACGGCCGGCCGGTGCGCCGGTTCCACACCACCGTGGTCTCCCGCTGGTTCGTCACGCCGAGCGCGACCAGGTCGGAGGCGGCCAGGCTGTGCGTGTTCAGCGCGGTACGCACCACCGTCTGGGTCCGTTCCCAGATCTCCAACGGGTTGTGCTCCACCCAGCCGGCCCGCGGCAGGATCTGCTGGTGTTCCAGCTGGTGGCGACCCACCTCGTTGCCGCCATGGTCGAAGATCATGAAACGGGTGCTGGTGGTGCCCTGGTCGACGGCGCCGACGAAGTCAGCCATGTCCGGATCTCCTTGTCATGCTCGTCGCGCCCCTGGCAACCACGGGCGCGGTCCGGCCACGCCGCACCCGACTGCGGTAGCGGAGCGTGGCACGGATTGAAGCAGAGCAAAGCACGGCCAGGGCACGGCGGCCACCGCGACGCCCGCCTCACCCGAGACGGCACATCGGTCCGCGAGGCGTCGCCGGAGCGCCCGCTCCCAGGAGCTTGCCGTCGGGCAACGGGTGCGGATGTCGCCGGACGACGTAATCTGCCAGCATGAGCAACCTCGACCGACCGGACGCCAGCGGTCCGGACGGCGCCTCATCCGACGGCGACGAGGTCGACTCGTTGCTCTCGTTGTCCTTCACCGGGCAGACGGTGACCGCGCTGCGGCACCTGCTCGCCGCGCGGATCGCCGCCGCCGGCCTGCGCGGCGACGCGGCCGAGGACCTCGTCCTGGCCGTCCACGAACTGGTCACCAACGCCGTGCTGCACGGCGGCGGCCGGGGCCGTCTCGAACTGCTCCGGTACCCCGACCGTTTGGTCTGCGAGGTGAGCGACCACGGGCCCGGTGGGGTCGACCTGACCGTGCAGCGGCCGGCCACCGACACCCCGGGCGGTCGGGGGCTCTGGTTGGCTCATCAGCTGACCGGGGCGTTGACCCTCACCCACCGGCCCGACGGCGTGACCGCCACGGTCACCGCCTCACTGATCATGGGCTCCACCAACCCCACCCTGGCGGAGGGCAGCGCCACCCTGGCGGAGGGCAGCGCCACCCTGGCGGAGGGCAGCGCCACCGGCGACGGTGGGCTGCCGCACCGGTGACCCGGTCCGGCAGCCCGTGCCGGGTCAGCCGTTCTGCTTCTGCTGGCAGGGCACGCAGAAGCGGGCCTGCGGCAGGATCTCCAAGCGCTCACGCGGGATGGCCGTGCCGCACTTCTCGCAGTCGCCGTAGCTCCCGCTGCTCATCCGTCGCAGCGCGTCGGTGATCTGGGCCAGGCTCTGGCGGGTGGCGGCGATCAACGCGGCGTTGGTGTGTGCCTCGGCCGGGTCGCCGGTGTCAGCGGTCAACTCGGTGAGCCGCGCGGTCTGCGCTTCGAACTCGTACGTCAGCGTCGTCTTGAGGTCGGTCAGCCACTTCTGGTCGAACGTGTCGGTGCTCATGTCGGATCCCTCTCCTGGAAAATAGAAAAGGGCCGAAGCCTTTGGCTTCGCCCTTGGTCGTCCGGTGGGTTGGACGATTCCCGGAGGGCTCCGGCCTGCGGGGCTCGGCTGGCCGTGACCAACCTGCCCGGGCACCCAGACCGTGCGGGTCGCCGCAGCCGACACCGGCGTCGCCGTGACGACGGCGACGCGGTTCAGCAGGGCGACGGGGTACATCGAACCACCATAGACGCATTCGCAGGGCAAACCAACGGCAATATCGAGGACCTGGCCGCCGGAGCCGACAGCCCGGCAGAGGAGGGCTCGTACCCGGATCAAAGCCGCTAAAGTGACAAACAGCGGCGGGGTCTGCGCTCCACCCGACCGACCGTTTGCGCGGATCCGATCCTTCGCTGCGATCACCGCCGGGCGCGACCCTTGGAGTTGGTGCGATGTCGGAGTCGGTTCGGGCGTTTTTCGACGACCTCACCCACGGCGGTGGTCGGATGCTCCGGCAGGTCTCCGGCAGCGTTCGCTTCGATCTCGTCCACGCCCGCGGGGTGGACCACTGGCTGGTCACCATCGACCAGGGCCGGATCACCGTCTCCCAGGGCGGCGCGGTGACGGCCGACACGGTGATCGGCGCCGACGAGACGCTGTTCCTGCGGATGGCACACGGCGAGATCAAGCCCCTGTCCGCCTGGCTGCGCAACGACTTCACCGCGGACGGCGAATTCCGTTTCGTGATCATGCTGGAGCGCCTCTTCGCCCCGCCGAAGGGTGCCCACCATCCGCGGGACGCGGCGACAATGCCGTCGGCGGAACCCGCATGAAACGGATGGTGCGCATCCTCGACGGCAACATCTTCGCGCTCAGCGAGGACAACGGGGACATGACCTTCGACCCGCCCAGCCCGAGCGGGTTCTTCGTCTTCGACACCCGCTTCCTGTCCACCTGGCGGCTGACCCTCGACGGCGAGCAGCTGCACCCGCTGGCGATCCACGAACCGAGCTACTACGAGCTCCGCTTGTTCCTGGTCCCCGGCAACCCGACGCACTACGTCGACGCGAAGGTCTCGATCATCCGGGACCGGTGGATCTCCGACAGCAGCTTCACCGAACGCCTCACCGTGCTCAACCACACCTGCGAGCCGGCCGACTACGTGTTGCGCATCGACATCGACAGCGACTTCGCGCCGATCTACAACGTGGTCTGGCCGCGGGCGACGCGGCTGCGCGGATACCGGGAGGTGTCCGAAGACCGGTTGCGGCTCGGCTACCGCCGGGAACGGTTCCACCGGGCCACCGAGGTCTCGACCACCGAACCGGCCGCTGTCGACAACCAGGGGATGACCTACCGGATCCAGGTCGACCGGCAGGGGCGGTGGAGCACGACCCTGACCGTCCGGAGCCTGGTGCTCCGCCCGGACGGTGCCGACGTACGCGAACAGCTGGGGCACACCCACGGCCAGGTCGGTGCCCAGTTGCGCCACGACCTGAGTCGGTGGCTGGCCGACGCGCCCCGACTGCACTGCGACTGGCAACCACTGACCACGACCTACCAACGCGGCCTGGCCGACCTGGCCGGCCTGCGGTTCGCCCCGCTCGCGATGCCGCACGAGACGATGCTCACCGCCGGTCTGCCCTGGTCGGCCACCATCGTGGGCCGCGACGCCATCCTCACCTGCTACCAGACGCTGCCCTTCGTGCCCCGTACGGCCGCCACCACGCTCCGGCTGCTCGCCCTGGTCCAGGGCACGGTGCTCGACGACTTCCGGGACGAGGAACCCGGGAAGATCCTCAACGAGTTCCGGTACGGGGAGTTGGCGGCCTTCGAGGAACGCCCCCAGTCCCCGTACTTCGGCGGCGCGGACGTCACGCCGCTGTTCGTCGTACTGCTCGACGAGTACGAGCGGTGGACCGGCGACGGTCAACTGGTCCGTGACCTGGAGGACGCCGCCCGCGCGGCGCTGCACTGGATCGACGAGTACGGCGACATCCGAGGTGACGGTTACCTCTGGTACCGGCGACGCAACGAGAACAGCGGTGCCATGAACCACTGCTGGAAGGACTCGCCGGAGGCGATCTGCTACCGCGACGGCCGGCTGCCGGGACTGCCCCGCGCCACCTGCGAACTCCAGGGTTACGCGTACGACGCCAAGCGTCGTGGTGCCCGGCTCGCCCGTGAGTTCTGGGGCGACCCGGCGTACGCCGACCGCCTGGAACGGCAGGCCGAGGAGCTCAAGCAGCGGTTCAACCGGGACTACTGGGTCGAGGAGGGCGAGTACTTCGCGCTGGCGCTCGGCCCGGACGGCGACCACGTCGACGCCCTCGCCTCGAACATGGGCCACCTGCTGTGGAGCGGCATCGTCGACGAGTCCCGGGCCCCGGCGGTGGCCCGACACCTGCTCGGACCCCAGATGTACTCCGGCTGGGGAGTGCGGACGCTGGGCACCGGACAGGCCAGGTACAACCCGCTCGGCTATCACCTGGGCACGGTGTGGCCGTTCGACAACGCGTTGATCGCCGCCGGGCTGCGCCGGTACGGCTTCGTCGCCGAGGCCGGGATCATCGCCGAGGGCATCATCGACGCCGCACAGCACTTCGGCGGGCGGATGCCGGAGTCGTTCGCCGGCTACGACCGGGAACTGACCCGCTATCCCGTGCCGTATCCGGCGGCGAACAGCCCGCAGGCGTCCGCGACCGGCTCGACCTTCCTGCTGCTGCGCACCCTGCTCGGCCTCGAACCGTACGGCGAGCACCTGGTGGTCCACCCCGCGATCCCGCAGCGCTTCGGCCGGATCGAGTTGCTCGACATCCCCGGCCGGTGGGGGCGGATGGACGCGATCGGCAACGCCCGCATCACCACCTGACCACACCGGACGGTGCGCGCCGACCCGGGCCGGCGATCGCGGGTGGGCGGGGCGTAACGTGCAGCGGCATGACCGGAGTGGCCTACTCGCACTGCTCGTACTGCGGCACGGCGTATCCCACAGAGGCCGGCTGGCCCCGGCTCTGCGCGAACTGCGGTCAGACGGTGTGGCGCAATCCCCTGCCCGTCGCGGTGGCGCTGCTGCCGGTGCGGACCCCGGACGGCCTCGGTGTGGTGGCCGTGCGGCGCGCCATCGAGCCCGCCCGCGGGCTGCTCGCCCTGCCCGGCGGCTTCATCGAGTACGGCGAGCAGTGGGCGCACGCGCTGGTGCGCGAACTGCGGGAGGAGACCGGGCTGGTCGCCGACCCGGACCAGGTCGACCTCGTCGCAGTGCAGAACGCGCCGGCGGGCGGCACCCTGCTCGTCTTCGGTGAACTGCCGGCCCGCCCGATCGAGGAGCTGCCCGCCTCGGCGCCCACGGCGGAGGCCACCGAATGGTTGGTGCTGACCCGGCCGACCGAGTTGGCCTTCTCCACCCACACCGAGGTGCTTGCCGACTTCTTCGCCCGCCACGCCGGCTGACCCGCCCGGCTCCGCGCGGCTCCCTAGCCGCGCCCGGCCGGCACCGGTGGGGTGGCGAACGGGATGCCTGTGGGTTCGGGCACGGTCACCGCCGGTCGGGCCGGGTGCTGCCACAGGCCACGCTCACCCAGCACCGGCAGCACTCCCTCGCCGAACCAGTACGCCTCCTCCAGATGCGGCTGTCCGGACAGGACGAACTCGTCGATGCCGAGGGCGTGGTACTCGGCGATCCGGTCGGCCACCTCGGTGTGGCTGCCCACCAGGGCGGTGCCCGCGCCGCCGCGGACCAGCCCGACGCCGGCCCAGAGGTTCGGCGAGATCTCCAGGTCGTCACGGGACCCGCCGTGCAGGTCGAGCATCCGGCGCTGCCCCTCCGACTCGCTGCGACGCAGCCCTTCCTGGGCGGCTCGGATGTCGGCGTCGGCGATGCCGTCGAGCAGCCGGCGGGCCTGCGCCCAGGCGTCCTCGCTCGTGTCACGGGCGATGACGTGCAGCCGAATGCCGAACCGGACGTCGCGGCCGGTCTCGGCGGCCAGCCCCCTGATCCAGTCGATCTTCGCGGCCACCTGCGCGGGCGGCTCGCCCCAGGTGAGGTAGACGTCGCTGTGCCGGGCGGCGACCGGACCGGCGGCGGCCGACGACCCTCCGAAGTAGACGGGTGGCACCGGGTCGGGCAGCCGGGCCAGTCGCGCCCGTTCGACCCGGACGTGCTGTCCGTCGTGGTCGACCGTCGCACCGCCCCACAGGGCCCGCACCACGTGCAGGAACTCGTCGGTACGGGCGTACCGGGCGTCCTTGTCCAGGAAGTCGCCGTAGGCGCGCTGTTCGTGGGCCTCGCCACCGGTGACCACGTTGACCAGCAGCCGCCCACCGGACAGACGCTGGAAGGTGGCTGCCATCTGCGCCGCCAGGGTCGGTGAGAGCAGGCCTGGGCGGAAGGCCACCAGGAACTTCAGCCGCTCGGTGACCTCGGTCAGCATCGCGGTGCTCAGCCAGGCGTCCTCGCACCAGGCCCCGGTGGGCGTGAGGGCGCCGACGAAGCCCAACTGCTCGGCCGTACGGGCGATCTGGCCCAGATAGGCGACGGTCGGCGGACGGGAGCCGCCGGCCCTGCCCACCGGCACGCCGTGACCGCCGCCCACGATGTCCCGGCTGTCGCCGTACGTGGGCAGGAACCAGTGGAAGGTCAACATGGCTCGATCCTCCGGGCGCGGGTTGGCTGGTCCGACCGGTCGTCCTCGACGCGCTCGGGAACGACCACGCGAACAGACTACCCATAAAACCTATCGAGTTAGTAGGCTGTCGTCGCCGCTGGACCTCATCGATGTCCACGGGACCCCTTCCGCCGTCGAGGAGTGCTCATGCGTACCTCTGCCCCGCGCCGTTCCCGCGTCGTCACCGCCGCCCTGACGGTGCTCACCCTGGTCGCCGTCGGGGCGCTGACCGGCTGCGCCGACGATCCGGCCGGCGGCGACGACACGCCCCGACTGCGCATCGGCTACCAGCGTTTCGGCGGGCTGAGCCTGGTCAAAGCCCGAGGTGAAGCGCCGGACGCCGAGTGGTCGCTGTTCGAGAGCGGGCCGGCGCTGACCGAGGCACTCAAGGCCGGCTCCATCGACATAGGCCAGACCGGAGAGGCGCCGCCGATCTTCGCCGCCGCCGGCCGGATCCCGTTCCAGATCATCGGGACCTCGGAGCCGATTCCGCAGGGCGAGGCCGTACTGGTCAAGGAGGACTCCGGCCTGCGCACCTTCGCCGACCTCAAGGGCCGTACGGTGGCGCTCAACAAGGGCTCCAACGTGCACTGGCTGCTGGTCCGCCTGCTGGAGGCCAACAACCTGACGTTGTCGGACATCAACGTCAAGTACCTCAAGCCCGCCGAGGCCCGGCCCGCCTTCGACAACGGGCAGGTCGACGCCTGGATCATCTGGGACCCCTACTTCGCTCTCGCCGAGCGACCCGGGGTGCGGATCCTCGCCGACGCCACCGGCCTGGCCAGCAACCGCGAGTACGTGCTGGCCCACCCGGACGCGTTGACGAACAAGTCCCCGCAGATCGAGGCGTTCCTGCGCACCTACCGCACGGTCACCGACTGGGGTATCGCCAACCCCGCCGAACGCACCGCGGTGCTCGCCCCGGAACTGAAGATTCCCGAGGACGTCACCAGCCGGGCGCTGGCCCGCAGCGCCCGCGCGCTGGCACCGGTCACCCCGGCCGTCGGCGACGAGTTGCAGGCCATCGCGGACGGGTTCACCACCCTCGACCTGATCCCCGGCACGGTGGACATCCGGGCCCGGATCGACGGCCGCTTCACCGAGGTGTTCGAGTGACCAGGGCGACCGCCGTACGGCCGGCACCGGTCACCGCCCCGGCCACCGCACCGGGCGGGCCCGGACGGCCCGGACGCGGCCTGGCCTGGCGTCGGTCGACCACCCCGCTGCTGCTGGTCCTCGGGTGGGAACTGGCGGCCCGGTCCGGGTTGCTGGCCGCGGAGAAGCTGCCCGCACCCAGCACGGTGCTGGCCACCGGTTGGCGACTGGCCCGCGACGGCACGCTGCTGACCCACCTGCTCGACTCGCTCACCCGGGCCGGCGTCGGTTTGCTCATCGGCGGCGGACTCGCCGTCCTGCTCGGCGCGCTCGCCGGGCTGCTGCGCATCGGCGACGACCTGGTCGACCCGCCGGTGCAGATGGCCCGGATGCTGCCCCACCTCGGGTTGGTGCCGCTGCTGATCATCTGGGTCGGCATCGGCGAGTCGTTGAAGATCAGTCTGGTCGCCCTCGGCGCGTTCTTCCCGCTCTACTTCAACACGTACGCCGGCATCCGGGACATCGATGAGCGACTGGTCGAGGCGGCCCGTACCTGCGGATTGGGCGCACTCGCCCGGCTGCGACACGTGGTGCTGCCGGGCGCGCTGCCCGCGCTCTTCCTCGGCCTGCGGCTGGCCATCGGCGCAGCCTGGCTCAGTCTCGTGGTCGGCGAGCAGGTCAACGCCCAGACCGGCATCGGCTTCCTGATGATGGAGGCCCGCGAATTCAGTCAGACCGACGTGGTGGTCCTCGGCCTGCTTGTGTACGCCCTGCTCGGCCTGCTGTCCGACGTCGCCATCCGGATCGTGGAGAGGAGGACGCTGACATGGCGTCGCGGACTTCGGGCCAGCTGAACGGGCCGCTGCTCACCGCGACCGGCGTACGCCGCCGGTTCGGTGCCACCACGGTGCTGACCGGCGTCGATCTGCGCATCGCACCGGGTGAAGTGGTCGCCCTGCTCGGCGGCAGCGGCTCCGGCAAGAGCACCCTGCTGCGGGTGCTCGCCGGCCTCGACGACGAGGCCACCGGCGAGATCACGTTACGCGGCCGGGCGGCGGTGGTGTTCCAGGAACACCGCCTGCTGCCGTGGAAACGGGTGGCGGACAACGTCGCCCTCGGGCTGAGCGGTCCGGACATGGCCAAGCAGGTCGCCCGGGCGCTGGCCGAGGTCGGCCTCGCCGAGCGGCACCGGGCCTGGCCCGCCGAACTCTCCGGCGGGCAGGCGCAGCGGGTGGCGGTCGCGCGGGCGCTGGTCCGCGAGCCGGACCTGCTGCTGCTCGACGAGCCGTTCGGCGCGCTCGACGCGCTCACCCGGCTGCGGATGCAGGGCCTGCTGCGCCGGTTGCGGGCCGAACACGGCTTCGCCGCCCTGTTGGTCACACACGATGTGGAGGAGGCGCTGCTGCTCGCCGACCGCCTGCTCGTCCTGGAAGCCGGTGTCATCGCCGAGAAACTGCCGGTTGACCTCGGGCCCACCCGCTCCCCCGACGATCCGGCCTTCGGCGCGCTACGCCGCCGCCTGCTCGACCGCCTCGGCGTACCCGCCCTGTGAGGACGGCGCGCGGCCGGGAACCGTCGTCAGGTCCCCGGCCGCGCGCCGGTGCCGCCCTGAGGGTCAGCTGAGGCTGAAGCCGGCGAACAACAGCGAGGCCAGGCCGAGCGCGAGAACCAGGTTGAACACGGTGGCAGCACCGAACACCGCGATGGGACGCCAGCCGGCCTGCCGCAGCGCCGCCACCCGGACCTCCAGGCCGATGCTGACGAACGCCAGGATGAAGAACCAGGTCCGCAGGTCGTTGACGATCGCGATGGTGGCCTTGCCGTCGGCGCCGACCGCCTTCAGGTACCAGGTGGCGATCACCGACGCCGCGACGAAGCCGAGGACGAACTTCGGAAAGCGCCGCCACAGTTCGCCCAGCCCTGGCCGGGCCGAGCCGGGCCGCCGTTCGACGTGCAGGGCAAAGTACGCGGTGAGCGCCACCGCCACCACGCCCATCAGCGCGTTCTGGGTGACCTTGACGATGCTGGCGATCTGGAGCGCGTCCTCGCCGGCCAGCGCCCCGGCCGCAGTGACCGCCGCGGTGGTGTCGATGTTGCCGCCGATCCAGGCGCCGGCCACCGCCGGTGACAGTCCGAGCACGTCGGCCAACCAGGGCAGCAGGAAGATCGAAGGAAGGGCGAAGACGATCACCAGGCTCGCCGTGTAGGCAAGTTGCTCGCGACGGGCGCGGACCGCCCCGGCGGCGGCGATGGCGGCGCTGACTCCGCAGATCGACACCGCGGAGGCGAGCAGGGCGCGCAGCTTGTCGTCCAGCCCGAGCCGCCCGGCCAGCCACCAGGTGAACAGGAACACGCCGGAGATCAACAGCAGCGCCTGGGCGATGGCGGGCCCGGCGGCACTGGCGATCACGGCGAGATTGATCGAGGCACCGAGCAGCACCAGACCGGTCTTGATGAAGAACTCGGTACGGAATGCGGCGGCGATGCGGTCGTGCAACCCGGTCAGCGTGACCACCAGATTGCCGAGCAGACCGAGCACGATGGCGTAGACGGGATACTCGATCGCCGCCGCGATGTCCTCCAGCGCCGTGCCGGCCGCCCACTCGGGCACCTGCTGTTCGAGATAGCGGGTGAGCGCGGCGAGGAGCAGGACCACCAGCAGGCCGGCGGCCGTCCAGGCCCAGAACCTGCGGTCTCGCGGCGGCGGAGCGAGGAGCCCGGCCTGCGGCCCGGTCTGCGCGGCACCCCGGGTTGCCTCGGTGGCCATCAGGGCACCAGCCCAGCGGGGATCGCACCGGCCAGGACCAGGCCGAGCAGAGCGAGACCCAGGAGGGTGGCGGCCCAGTCCTCGTTGATGGAGAACCGGCTCTCGGGTGCGGTGGGTGACGGTTGGGGTTCCAGCTTGGTCATGATCGTCTCTTTCGACAGATCGACGGGGCGGACCGCCCGCCGAGGGCGGAAGCACGGATGAAGTATACCTATATTCCTACCGGGAAACTAGGTTTTCAAGCCCCTTGTCCGCTCCCGTTCGTCCGGCCCGCCGCATCACCGGCAACCCCGTCCGGCACAACGTCCACCCATGCCGCAGGCGTGACCGGCGTCGGGGCGGGTAGACGGCGACGCCGCACCCGCAGCGGTTCGGTCGGGTTCCGCCACGCCCGGCCGGCAGAGACGACCCCGGGGGACGAATGACAAGCGGACCGCAGGCCCACGTCGATGTCGTGGAACTGCGGGTCCATGGTGTGTCCGGTGCCGGGGCCGAGCAGATTCTGAACCGTCCGCACGCCTACCAGGTCGCCGGGGACGGCAGCGGCGGCTTCTACCGGCCGCATCCGGACTATCCGGACGCCAAGGGCCCAGCCGGGGTGACCCTGGAGGCGTACCGCTGGAGTGATCTGCCCTCCGGGACGACCGTCCGGACCTTGTCGCTGATGTTCCTGTTGCCGTTCATGCTCTGCAACGTCGCCATCTGGATGCGACCGGCGACCCAGGGCAACTCCGGCGCGGGGATCAAGGCGACCTGCCGGCTGCTCGCCCTCACCCTCACCATGCTGTACGTGCTCGCCACGATGGGGGTGGCACTGGACCTGATCGCCGTCCGGTGCATGTCGAACCCGATCTGCACGGCGAACCGACCGTGGTTGTCCTGGCTCAGCGGACGACCCACCGGCCTACGCCTGTCGGTGCTCGCCCTGGCACCGGCCGCCGCCCTCGGGCTGGTCTGGCGGCTCGGCATACGACCGGGACACAACTTCGACGCCTTCCACCGGACGGCCGACGAGTCGAACCCCCACGCACTCAGTGCGGTGGGCCAGTGGGACGGCGCGCCGCTGGTGGGTCGCCTGCGTTCGCTGCACGTCGCCGCTGGGTTCGCCACCCTGAGCATCGGCCTGCTCATCGCCCGCTGCGTCGCCGGCCCGTCGGCGGTGAGTGTCGCTCCCACCGTCGTGGCGATCGCGATACTCGGTGCCTGCGTCACGATGCTCTGCGTCCGGCCGTGGATCGACGCCCCGGTCAGCAGACGGGTGGACCGGTTCTGCTCTTTTCTGCGCACCGCTGCCTGCGTGCTCACCGCACTGGTCCTGGTCGTGGTGGCGGTCGACCCGACACCCTGGCGATCGGCGGAGGGGTTGCCCGGATACAGCGTGATGGTCGGCCTGGTCATCCTCGCGCAGACGGCCCTGCTGTTCACGCTCGGAGTGGCGGCCCTCGCCACCCGGGGCCAACTACGCGACAAGATTGGCGTGGCAATCCCGTCTAGCGGCGCGGGGATCGACCCGGACATGGGAATCGACCCGGAGGAGATGCGGCGTGGGTTCGGCTGCAACGGGCTCGGATGGGGGCCGTTGCAGGGGCTCGGGGCACCGGTCATCGCCGCCACCGCGACCGGTCTGGCGCTCGCCCTCACCGCAGACCTCGTCTTCCGGGTCGCGGATCTGCTCAACCGCCGGGCCCGGGCCGACGACGAACACACCGTCTCCGCGCCGCTCGGCTTCAAGTGGGCCATCTTCGTGTTCCTGCTGGCGGCGGTGATCGTCCTGGTGGGCGCGGTGGTGGTGACCCTCGCGAGCTGGCCGGTGCGGATGAGCAGCGCCCGGGCCACCGTCGCCCGCGACTTCCCCCACGCCCCCGCCTCGGCCTGGTACCGGTTGCGGCAGGTCGTACACACCATCGCCCGGGCACGGTTCACCGAACGTCTGGAGACCCTCGCGGTGATCTACGCCGGTGTGGTCGGTGTGGGGTTACCCACCATTCTGCTCGGGATGTTGCAACTCGCTCCCGGCCAGGTCGTCGAGCAGCTGACCGGGATACCGGAGGCGGCGACCAACTTCGGCATCCAGGTGGGCAGCTTCCTCATCGCGGCCGTGGTGCTCGCCCTGTTCATCGGCGGCATCTTCGCCTACCGCACAGCCGAGTTCCGCCGGTACGTCGGGGTGCTGTGGGACCTGGGCACCTTCTGGCCCCGGGCGGCACACCCGTTCGCCCCACCCTGCTACGCCGAGCGGGCGGTGCCGGAGCTGAGCCGACGGATCACCTACCTCACCGAGCAGGGTCACGGCGTCCTGCTGACCGGGCACAGCCACGGCGCGGTGCTGCTCGCCGCCACGGTGCTGCAACTGCCCCGGGAGGTCTGCGGCCACCTGGCCCTGCTCACGTACGGGTCACCGCTGCGCCGGCTGTACGGGCGGCTGTTTCCCGCGTACGTCAACGAGCAGGCGCTGCTCGATGTGGGCAAGCGGGTGAACTGGCGGTGGCTGAACCTGTGGCGCGACACCGACCCGATCGGCGGTTGGGTCTTCTCACCGCACCGCCCGGGCCGGGATCCGGTGCTGCCCGGGCCACCGGGCACCGTCGATCGACGCCTCCGCGACCCGGTCGACGTGGTTCCCCCACCCGGCGACAGCGTGCCACCACAGATCATCGGGCACTGGCCCGGCGAGGCCGATCCCCGGTTCCGGGCCGCGGTGACGGATCTGGCCGACCGGCTGCGCAACCGGCTGCCCTGAGCAGGGCGCTGCGACGTCGGTTCCGCCCGCGGCGGATATCCTTCGCCGGGTGAGCACCTCCCGCAGTGGCGAGCGGACCCTTGTCGCATCGAACCGCAAGGCCCGGCACGACTACACCATCCTCAAGACGTACGAGGCCGGGATCGTGCTGGCCGGTACGGAGGTCAAGTCGCTGCGGGCCGGCCGCGTCTCGCTTGTCGACGCCTTCGCCCAGGAACGCGACGGGGAGATCATGCTGTACGGCCTGCACATCGCCGAGTACGGCTACGGCAGTTGGACCAACCACGCTCCCCGCCGAACCCGCAAGCTGCTGCTGCGCCGGGTGGAGATCGCCCGGATCCTGGCGCAGATCCGGGAGGGCGGGTTCACCCTGGTGCCACTGTCGATGTACTTCTCCGGCGGCTGGGCCAAGGTCGAACTCGCCGTGGCCAAGGGCCGCAAATCGTACGACAAGCGTCAGGCGCTCGCCGCCCGCGACGCGGACCGGGAGATCGCCCGCGAGTTGGGCCGCCGCCTCAAGGGGCGGTCACGGCCCGGCTGACGGGGAGGGCGCCGGCAACGGCACCAGGCCGCCGCAGCGCGGATCGGGCGGGCCCACCGGTCGACGCGGCATGAGCCATTCCAACGCGGTGTCCTCCACCGGCCATCGGGCCACGGTAACCCGGCTGCTCGGCACCCGGTCGGCGTCCGGGCAGAGCACCTGCGCCCGCACCTCGTCGTTGGGCAGGAAGCGCACCTCGCCGGCGCGGCTCAGCACGATTGTCATCCGGTCAGTCACCGTCACCGCCTCGCCCAGCACCACCTCCTGGGTCTGCGGCTCACCGACCTCGACGGCCACCGCGGGCAGCAACGGGACGCGCAGGAACACCGCACCCGTCAGCAGCGGCAGCAGCCCGCCGACCGCGTAGATGACCGCCCGGGTCACCGCCGGGGCCATCCGCGCCGGCACCGGGCCGGTCAACACCAGCGCACCGGCGGGCGGGAGCGCCAGCAGCAGGGCCGTGGCCAGCTCGCCGTGCCCGACGGCCGACCCGATGGCCGGTGCGAGCCAGGCGTAGCTGGCCGCCGCCACGACGACCGGCAGGATCAGGCCGGTGGCCAGCAGCAGCCGCGGTCGATCCGGGTAGCGGCTGCGGGTGTGCAGGGCGACCAGCCAGACCAGCATCATCACCAGCCCGGGCAGGAACCGCAGCTGCCAGGTGAGGGCGGCGAGCGCCGCCGCCACGACCAGCACCCAACCCGGCGTACGCGCGGCGGCGTACGCCAGCAGCGACCGCTCCGGGTCGAATCGCTGCGGGGCGCTGACCTGCAACAGTCGACCGAGCACGACCGGCACCAGCACCACAAGCGGTACCGCCCAGACCAGCGCGATGAGCAGTGCGCTGAGCAGCCCGAGCGGGCTGACGTACTGCACCAGCAGCAGCATTGTCGACATGTCCTGTCGACTGAGCCGCCACAACCGCAGGACCAGCAGCAGTACCGGGAAGGCCGGCAGTACGGTCAGCAGCCACTGCTGCGTCTGGCGCGCACCCGGACGGCGGCGGCCGACAGGCCCGGCCGTGGCTGGTTCGGGTGCCGCCAGGCGAACCTCTCCCATGGCCACTGCCGCACCTCCACCTTGTCCGCCGGGCCGGGCGGTGGCTGCTGGTCAACCGCAACCTGCTGCTGGTCGTTGTATTTCTGCGAGTAGCCGAAGTAGCGGTCGAAGGCCGTCCGCCACCGCTTGCCGTTGCGGCCGTTGCGCGCCTCCTCCAGGGAGAGATTGACCAGGTCACGCATGGCCGGGTTGGGGCCGGTGTTGACCCCCCACAGTTCATCACCGTCGGCACCGATGTCGAAGTGACGCAACGGGGTGGGGTTTTTCAGCTTCCGCACCGGCGGCGCCTGCTCGGCGAGGGGCGGAGCCACGAATCCGGCCAGGACCGCCGCGTCGGTGGTGACCGCGTCGATCGTGCCGTCGTACAGCTCCTGGATGCACTGGCTGATCCGGTTGCGGCCGTGAGCCTGCGCACCGGCCGCAGCCAGGTTCCGCTCGGCCGTCGAGGTCGCCAGCGTGCAGACCTTGCGGCCGGCCAGATCGGCGAACGTGGTCGGTGCCAGCTTGCTGTCGGCGCGGGTGACCACCGACTGCTCGGTCTGCAGATAGGGTGCGGAGAAGACCACGCCTTGACGTCGACGGTCGTCGGTGATGCTGTACGAGGCGATGACCAGATCGACGGTGACGAAGCGCCCGTCCGGAGTGGGGGCCTGCCGACGGGCCCGGTCCTCGCTCTCGATGGGCAGGAACCGCACCCGTGGCGCGTCGAAGCCGAGATCCTCGGCGATCATGTAGGCGATCTCGATGTCGAAGCCCACGAACGCGCCGTTCTCCAGCAACTGCGACACACCCGGCTGATCGTCCTTGACCCCGATCAGCAGCTCCTGCTTGCCGGTGAGCCCGGCTCGTTCCCGCAACTGGTCACGACTGGGCGGGCCGGTCACGCTGACCACCCGCACCACCGTGACCACAGCCACCACCAGCAGCAGGATCAGCGCGGCGAGGCGCAGCCACCGCATCCGCGGCGTGGGACCGGAACTCGCGGGTGACGGCGCGGGCGCGCCGCCTGGTGCTTCGGATCCGCTCATCGTCACCCCCGGCTACGCCCATCGTGAGGGTCTATTGTGGCCGACCAGCGCCATCGGGTGACCCACAGTTACCCAAGCGAGATGCGTGTCGAGGCGATGCAGCGGACGGTCAGCCGTCGAGCAGGTCGGCGTGTCCGGCGCGCAGCCGGGCCAGCTCGGCGTCGCCCGGCGCGGCCCGGCGCTCCAGCGCGGCCCACACCTCGGCCAGCGCCGCCCGCATCGCGCGCAGCTCGGCGGCGTGCCGGCGACCGGCCTGCTCACGCTGCGCTTCGAGGCGACGGGACCAACCCGCGGTGACCTCGGCGAGCCGGCCGGCGTCGGCGCGAGCCTGCGCGGCGCTGCGGGCGGCGTCGGCCGGCACGATCGCGGCGACCGGCCGGGAGTCGCCGTCGCGGGTGACCACGGTGACGGTGTCGGTCAGCTCCGCCATCGCGACGAGCTGACTCAGTCGGGTGCGCGCCTCGCGCAGCGGCAGCGAGCGCGGTGGGGTGTTGCGCGGGGTGAGGGCGGGGACAGCCATGAATACATGATGGGTACCGGGTACGACACTTTCCGCCACCGTCCACGAGGGACCGCGCAGATCGGTGCGCGGGTCAGCGCGGCGGGCGGTCCCGGCGGGACGGGAACTGGGCACCGGGGCGGGCCAGGGTCGAGCGGGCGCGCAACCCCACCGGGTCCGGCGAGTCGTCGCCGACCGGCTCGGCTGCCGGGGCTCGACGGGCGGCCAGGTAGGCCGCGGCGGCCCGGTCCTCGTCGGTGGGCGCCGCGAGCAGCGCGTAGACCAGGCCCACCACGCCGAAGATCACGAGCAGTACGATCGGGATCAGCAGGCTGCCCACCTCCGCGCCGGCAACCTCCCCCCGCCGCTCGTGCAGGTGCACCGACAGGGCGCTCATCCCGGTGAAGTGCATACCGTTGACCGCCACGCCCATCACCAGCGCCGACGCGAAGATCGCCACGCCGCGACGTACCGTCATCGCGAGCCACAGCGCGGCAGTGGCGGCGACCACGGCGATCAGCAGGGAGAGCGCGACCCGGGTGGGGTCGTAGCCCAGTTCGCCGTTGAGTCGCATCGCGGCCATGCCGGTGTAGTGCATCGCCGCCACCCCGGCGCCGGTGAACAGCCCACCGGCGAGCAGCCGTACCGCCGACAGCCGGCCGGTGCCGACGATGGCCAGCCCGATACCCACCGCCACCACCGCGAGCAGCGCGCTGACGACGGTGACCGGCACGTCGTACCTGATCCGGGAGCCGCTCACGGCGAAGCCGAGCATCGCCATGAAGTGCATCGTCCAGATGGCGGTGCCGCCGATGGCCCAGGCCGCGAGAATTCCCCACCAGGCCCGCTGGCCGGCACTCGACGCGGTGCGGATCCGGCCCGCACAGATCAGCCCGAGAACGGACCCCAGCACCGACAGCGCGTAGCTGAGCGCAGGTGTGATCCATCCGTACTCAAAGTGATTGATTTCCGCCACGACAGCTCCCCCCAGAGCTTCCACCGGCACGCGGCTTACGCACCGGTAGAATGATCAGGGAAGCGTTCAGCAGGCACAATAGGAACAGTTGTCGGATGCGAACCGTTGCCGTTCGGTGACCTCACCGCCAGCCCGACTCGACCTTACGTTGAGTGACGAAGCCGGATCAGGCCGGCGCGTGGTAGGCGAGCACACCCCGGTTGACGACACCGATCGCCTGCCGGGCGGTGGCCCGAAGGTCCGCCGAGGCACCACCGGAGTCGGCGACCTGACCGAGCAGGTCCACCACCTGACGAGCCCAGCGGACGAAGTCACCGGCCGGCATCTCGCCGTCGAGTTCGTGTCCACTGGCCAGCACCTTGGCCAACGCCTCGCCCCGGGCCCACCGGTAGATCGGCCAGGCGAAACCCAGATCCGGCTCGCGGGTGACGGTCAGACCACGGGCGGCCTCGTCGGCCTCGATCTCGCTCCACAGCTTCAACGTCGCGTCGACCGCCTCGGCGACCGGACCGCGCGGCAGGGACGCCCGTTCGTCGACGTCACGCCGTGCCTCGAAGACCACCACCGAGACCGCGGCGGCCAACTCGGCAGGCGACATCCCGTCCCAGACCCCCCGACGTAGGCACTCCGCCACCAGCAGGTCGGCCTCGGTCCAGATCCGTCCCAGCATCCGCCCGGCGTCGGTCACCTCGCCCTCGGCGGTGAGATAGCCCCGGGCGGTGAGCAGGGCGACGATCCGATCGAAGGTACGCGCCAGCGATCCTGTCCGCCCGGCCACCCGCTCACGCAACTCCTCGGTGTCGCGCTCCAGCCGGCGACGACGCTCCGCCCAACGGGCGTGCTCCTCCCGCTCCGGGCAGGCGTGACAGGGGTGTCGCCGCAACTCGGCCCGCAACTGGGTGAGCTGGTGGTCCTCGCCCGACTGCCGGCCCCGGGCGCCTCGACGGCTGTGCCGGTCCAGGCCGGTGCCGCTGACCTGCGCCGCCAGGTCACGACGGGCCGCCGGGTTACGGGGGTTGAAGTGCTTGGGCACCCGGATGCGGGCCAGCACCTCGGCCGGCGTGGTGAAGTCGCCGGGGCTGATCCGCCCGGCCCAGCGATCCTGGGTCAGCACCAGCGGACGCGGCTCGCTGAACCCACCGGCGGCCGGGTCGAGCACCACGGCCAGGCCGGCACGCCGACCCGACGGCACCCGGATCACGTCACCGACACGCAGCCGCTCCAACGCGGCCACCGCCGCCGCCCGACGCTGGCTCTGACCCTGCCGGGCGATCGCCCGCTCCCGGTCGGCGATGGACACTCGCAACGCGAAGTACTCGTCGAAGTCACCGTGGTGGCACTCCGCCTCCACGCCGTACGCCTCGATGGTTTCGGTGTTGCGCTGCACCTGCCGGGCCAGGCCGACCACCGACCGGTCCGCCTGGAACTGGGCGAACGAGGACTCCAGCAACGCGCGGGCCGGGTCGGCGCCGACGCTGCCGACCAGGTTGACCGCCATGTTGTACGAGGGCCGGAAGCTGGACCGCAGCGGGTACGTGCGGGTCGAGGCCAGACCCGCCACGTGCCGGGGGTCGGTCTCCGGGGACCACACCACGACGGCGTGCCCCTCCACGTCGATGCCCCGCCGCCCGGCCCGCCCGGTGAGCTGGGTGTACTCCCCCGGCGTCAGGTCGACGTGCGCCTCGCCGTTGTACTTGACCAGGCGCTCCAGCACCACGCAGCGGGCCGGCATGTTGATGCCCAGGGCCAGGGTCTCGGTGGCGAAGACTGCCTTGACCAGCCCTCGGACGAACAGCTCCTCGACGACCTCCTTGAACACCGGCAACATCCCGGCGTGGTGGCTGGCCAGCCCACGCTCCAGGCCGTCGAGCCATTCCCAGTAGCCCAGCACCGACAGGTCCTCGCCGGGGATGGCGGTCACCCGGGACTCCACCACCCGACGGATCTCGGCCCGTTCCTCGGGCGAGGTCAGTCGCAGCCCGGCGGCCAGGCACTGCTGCACGGCGGCGGCGCAACCGGCCCGGCTGAAGATGAACAGGATCGCCGGCAGCAGCCCCTCGCGGTCCAGCCGCTCGACGATGTCCGGCCGCGACGGCCCACGCCAGCGCGGTCCCCGCCGCCCACCCCAGCCGGCGGCGCGCCCCTCGCCCAGGTCGAGACGGCGGACCGTCTCCCGGGTGTAGCGCAGCAACTCCGGGTGCACGTCGTGTTTACGGGCGGCGGCCGCGTCGTGGAACAGGTCGAACATCCGCTTGCCGACCAGCATGTGCTGCCACAGCGGCACCGGCCGGTGCTCGCTGACCACCACCGTGGTCTCGCCCCGCACGGTGATCAGCCAGTCGGCGAACTCCTCCGCGTTGGACACGGTCGCCGACAGCGACACCAGGGTGACCGAGGCGGGCAGGTGGATGATGACCTCCTCCCACACCCCGCCCCGGAACCGGTCGGCGAGGTAGTGCACCTCGTCCATCACCACGTACGCCAGGCCTTCGAGCGTGGCCGAGCCGGCGTAGAGCATGTTGCGCAGCACCTCGGTGGTCATCACCACCACCGGAGCGTCGCCGTTGATGGCGTTGTCGCCGGTGAGCAGCCCGACCTGCTCGGCGCCGTAGCGGTCGACCAGATCGTGGTACTTCTGGTTGGACAGCGCCTTGATCGGCGTGGTGTAGAAACACTTGCGCCGCGCGCCGTCGGTCGGTGCCGGCTTGCCGGGCGTGCCGCGCAACGCCAGGTGTACGGCGAACTCGCCGACCACGGTCTTGCCGGCGCCGGTGGGCGCGCACACCAGCACGCCGCTGCCCCGTTCCAGCGCCTGACACGCCTCACGCTGGAAATCGTCCAGGTCGAACCCGATATCGGAGGTGAATTCTTCCAGCGCCGGGAACTGTGAGGCCTGGGCGGCCCGGCGGCGCGCCGCGGCGTACCGCTCGGCGGGGCTCGACATGTTCTCAAGATTAGTCCGTACGCCTGACAGGTACCCGGCAAGGCCGACCGCCAGCCGGGTCGGAGGGGGTCGGTAGGGTGCAGCACGTGCCGGATCATGCCGAACCGACCGACTCCGTACGTGATGTCCAGCCGACGCCGTCCCGCCGTCCGGTGGAGGCGGTACTGCTCGACTTCCACGGCACGCTCGCCCAGGTGGAGGAGCCCCGCGAGTGGGTCCTGGCCGCCGCCGCCACGTGTGGTGTGGACCTTGACCGGGTCCGGGCCACCTCGCTGGCCGACCGGCTGCTCACCGCAGGTCGGGCCGGCGGGCCGCTGCCCGCCCGGGTGCCACCGCAGCTGGCCGAGCTGTGGGCCGACCGGGATCTCTACGAGCACGCCCACCGGGGCGCGTACACCGGGCTGGCCGCCACGGTCGACGCGGGCATCGACGGCTTCGCCGACGCCCTCTACGAGCGGCTGCTGACGCCCGAGGGCTGGGTACCGTACCCGGACACCGCGCCCACCCTGGCGGCCCTACGGGCGGCCGGCGTACGGGTGGCGGTGGTCAGCAACATCGGCTTCGACATCCGCCCCCACTTCGCCGCCTGGGGCCTCGCCGACCTGGTCGACGCCTTCGTGCTCTCGTACGAGGTGGGTCGCTGCAAGCCGGACCCGGCGATCTTCTGGCGCGCCTGCGGAATGCTCGGCGTCGACCCGGAGCACGCCCTCATGGTCGGCGACACCCCGGCCGACGCGGGAGCCGTGGCAGCCGGCTGCGCCGCGCTGGTCCTCCCCGCCGCCGACGTAGGCCGCCCCAACGGCCTAGGCTCCATCCTCCCCCTCACCACCCGGTAACCC
>NZ_PNOZ01000054.1:0-43892 GCF_002879555.1 Verrucosispora sp. ts21
CACCACCCCCACCACCCCCACTTCCCCCTGACGATCAAGAGGTTTGCGTCTGGGGAAGGGGCTTCCCGAGACGCAAACCTCTTGATCAACTCAGCTGGGGGCGGTGCCCCGGGGGTTACATGTTGGCTACGTCGGCCTGCTTGGCGCGGACGGCCTCGGCGGCCTCGTTGAGGGCGGCCAGCTCGTCGGCGTCGAGGTCGGTCTCGACGACCCGCTTGATGCCCTGGGCACCGATCTCGGCCTCGACGCCGAGGTAGACGCCGGAGATGCCGTACTCACCGTCGACCCAGGCGCAGACCGGCATGACCTCGCCGGAGTCCTCGGCGACGGCCTTGGCCATGCGCGCGGCGGCGGCCGACGGGGCGTAGTACGCCGAGCCGGTCTTGAGCAGCGCCACGACCTCGGCGCCACCGTTGCGGGTCTTGACGACCAGTTCCTCGATCTGCTCGGCGGGCATCGCCTCGCGCAGCGGCTTGCCGTCGACGGTGCTCTTGGACGGCACGGGGACCATGGTGTCGCCGTGCGAGCCGAGGGTCAGCGTCTTGACGGTCTTCACCGGTACGTTCAGCGCCTCGGCCACGAAGTTGGTGAACCGCGCGGTGTCCAGCATGCCGGCCTGGCCGAGCACCCGCTGGTGCGGGAACTGGGTGGCGAGCTGGGCCAGCGCGGTCATCTCGTCAAGCGGGTTGGAGACGACGATCACCACGGCGCTCGGGGCGTACTTGGCGACGTTCTCGCTGACCTGGCGGACGATCTTCGCGTTGGTCTCCAGCAGGTCCATCCGGCTCATGCCCGGCTTGCGGGGCAGGCCGGCGGTGATGACCACCACGTCGGAGCCCTCGATGGCCTCGTAGCCCTCACCGTTCGGGCCGGTGGTGACGCCCACGACCTTGGTCTCGAAGCCCTCGATGGCCCGCGACTGGTTGAGGTCCAGGGCGAGACCCGCGGGCTTGCCCTCCACGATGTCGGTGATCACGACGGTGTCGAAGACGTCGTACTCGGCCAGGCGCTGCGCGGTGGTGGAGCCGTAGAAACCGGCGCCGACGACAGTGACTTTCTTACCCATGGTCGTCCCACTCCCTGATACCAGTCGGTTTTCCGGACCGTATCAGCCATGGTGGCACCGATCGGGCCAGGGGCGGACGGTTATGAGCAGCTCGGGGGTTTCGTTCCACCGCTCCGGGTGTTAATAAGGGGCCCTTGCTCTACCGGAGGCGTTAAGAAGGTGCCCTTCCTTACACCTCAGCCGCGTTCGGCGCGTTCGACGACGTTGGTGAGCAGCATGGCGCGGGTCATCGGGCCGACGCCGCCGGGCATCGGCACGAGCTTGCCGGCCACCTCGGCGACCTCCGGGTCCACGTCGCCGGTGTAGCGGCCCTTGCCGTCCGACCCGATCACGCGGGTGATGCCGACGTCGACCACCACCGCACCCGGCGTGATCATGTCGGTGGTGAGCAGGCCCGGTACGCCGGCGGCGACGATCACGATGTCGGCGGCGCGGGTGTGCGCGGCGAGGTCGAGGGTGCCGGTGTGGCACAGGGTCACCGTGGCGTTCTCGCTGCGCCGGGTGAGCAGCAGGCCGAGCGGCCGCCCGACGGTGTTGCCCCGGCCGACCACCGCGACCTTGGCGCCCCGCAGCGGCACGTCGTGCCGGCGCAGGAGTTCCACGATGCCGCGCGGGGTGCACGGCAGCGGCGCGTCGTAGCCGAGCACCAGCCGGCCCAGGTTGACCGGGTGCAGGCCGTCGGCGTCCTTGTCCGGGTCGATCAGCTCCAGCACCCGCTGGGTGTCGAGGTGCCCGGGCAGCGGCAGCTGGACGATGTAGCCATGGCAGGCCGGGTCGGCGTTCAGCTCGGCGAGCGTCTCGTCGACCTGGGCCTGGGTGGCGTCGGCGGGCAACTCCCGACGGATCGAGGCGATGCCGACCTCGGCGCAGTCCCGGTGCTTGCCGTTGACGTACGCCTGGGAGCCGGGGTCGCTGCCGACCAGCACCGTGCCGAGGCCGGGGACGATGCCCCGCTCCGCCAGCGCCTTGACCCGTGCCCGCAGCTCGTCCTTGATCTCGGCTGCGGTCGCCTTGCCGTCCAGAAGCGTCGCCGTCACGCCTCCGATCGTCTCACGACCCGTGCGGCCGGTTTGCGCGGACCACTCCAGCTCACCCGCACCAGGCCTGTGATCACGCTCAGCAACGTGCCCATCGTCACTCTAGGTAACCTGACTCGGCAGATATCCCGCCCGGACCGGACACCGGGGCCGGAACCTCCTCAGCACGACGACCCGATCGATGGCCACCGTTCGATGCCAGAGCCGCCGGGTTCCGGCGATACCTCGCACGATTTTATCGCCTGATGTCGGCTTTTACCTGATGGAAGCGTGTAGCACGAGCGTAGCCGTCCGACAACGTACGGGTCCCGGGGAGCAACCGGCACGTTGTCGACCCGTAGCCCGCGACCTACCGTTGCCACTCGTTGCGCAGAGTCACCCAACGCCGGGCCTGACTGCGCTGCGTAAGGAGATGAGGAGGCTTGATGCGTGTTCGTAGGCTCGCAGCCTGGACCGCTCTCCCGCTCGCGGTGACCCTGGGCCTGGTGGCCTGCGGCTCGGGCGGCAACGGCGGATCCGGCGAGAGTGACCCCAACGCGGCGGTGCGGATCGAGATCGCCGAACCGCAGCACCTGGTGCCGACCAACACCAACGAGACGAGCGGCTCTCAGGTGCTGTCCGCCCTGTTCAGCCCGCTTGTTGACTACGACGAGGCGCACAAGCCGTACGAGGTGGCGGCCGAGTCGATCACGTCCGAGGACAACACCACCTGGACCGTGAAGCTCAAGGACGGCTACACCTTCCACAACGGCGAGGACGTCACCGCCGACAGCTACATCGACGCCTGGAACTACGGCGCGTACGCCCCCAACGGCCAGAACTCCAGCTACTTCTTCGAGAAGATCGCCGGCTTCGACGACCTCCAGGGCGAGACCCCGAAGGCCACCACGCTCAGCGGGCTGAAGAAGGTCGACGACCACACCTTCACCGTCACGCTGTCCCAGCCGTACAGCGAGTTCAAGTCGATCCTCGGCTACACCGCCTTCTACCCGCTGCCGAAGGCCGCCTTCTCCGCGCCCGGCGTACTGGCCGAGGGGTACGAGCAGGCGCCGATCGGTCAGGGTCCGTTCAAGATGAAGGGCACCTGGCAGCACGACGCCAAGGTCGAGGTCGAGCGTTACGACGCCTTCCCCGGCGAGCAGCCCAAGGTGGCCGGCGTCGAGTTCCGGATCTACCAGCAGCTGACCGCCGCGTACGCGGACGTGCTGTCGGACAACCTGGACGTGATCAAGACCATCCCGACCGAGAACCTGTCGACGGCCGCCGTCGACCTGGGTGACCGGTTCCTGCAGAGCCCGGCCTCGTCGCTGCACTTCCTGGCGTTCCCCACCTTCCAGGAGGAGTTCAGCAACCCGGACGTGCGCAAGGCCATCTCGATGGCGATCGACCGTGACGAGATCACCAAGTCGATCTTCAAGGACTCCCAGCAGCCGGCCCGCTCGTTCGTCTCGCCGGTGGTCGCCGGTTACCGGGACAACACCGTCGGCGCCGCCGGGGAGTTCGACCCGGCCAAGGCCAAGGAGCTGTACGAGTCCGCCGGTGGCCCGTCGAAGATCACCCTGTCGTACAACGGCGACGGTGGCCACAAGGACTGGATCGACGCCACCTGCAACCAGCTCAAGGCCAACCTGGGCGTGGACTGCGTCGGCAACGCCGAGCCGAAGTTCGCCGACCTGCTGACCAAGGTGAAGGCCAAGCAGCCCGTGGGCCTGTTCCGGATGGGCTGGATCATGGACTACCCGTCCATGGAGAACTACCTGGGCCCGCTGTACAGCAGCAACGGGTCGTCGAACTACTACGGCTACAGCAACCCCGAGTTCGACAAGCTGCTCGCCGAGGGCGTCAGCGCGCCGAGCGAGGAAGAGGCGATCAAGAAGTACCAGGCCGCCGAGGACCTGCTGGCCCAGGACATGCCGGTCGTGCCGCTGCGGTTCGGCCAGAACAACTTCGGACACTCGACGAAGGTGAAGAACGTCGAGGTGGACCTCTTCGACCGGGTCGACCTCGTCAAGATCGAGGTAGTCAAGTAACACAGCGCAAACGGGCGGGTCGGGTCATCACGCGATGACCCGACCCGCCACGGCATTCGCCCTTTTTCAGGGAGACTGCCAAGTATGTTCCGCTTCATCGTGCGGCGGCTGCTCCAGATGGTCGTGGCCTTCTTCGGCACCACGCTGATCGTCTACGCCCTGATGTTCGCCGGGCAGGGCGACCCGATCCAGGCACTGGCCGGCGAACGTCCGGTCACCGCCGCGCAGCGGGCGTACCTCACCGAGAAGTACCACCTCGACGCGACAGGCTTCGGCGGCTTCTTCTACCGCTACTTCGACTACCTGTCGAACCTGCTCCGGGGCGACCTGGGCGAGTCGCTCACCGGCCGGCCGATCGGCGAGATCCTCGCCAACGCCTGGCCGGTCACCATCAAGCTGGCGCTGATCGCCATCGCCGTCGCCGTCATCTTCGGGGTCACCGCGGGCGTGCTCGCCGGTATCCGGCGCGGCAGCATCTTCGACAACTCCACGCTGCTGCTGACGCTGCTGGTGCTCGGCATCCCGACCATCGTGCTCGCCCCGCTCGCGCAGTACCTGCTGGGCGTCAAGTGGCAGCTCTTCCCGGCCACCTCCGGCGCCGACCCGAGCTTCTACGCGCTGCTGCTGCCCGGCATCGTGCTCGGCTCGCTCTCCCTGGCCACCGCGCTGCGACTGACGCGTACCTCGGTGGCGGAGAACCTGCGGGCCGACTACGTCCGTACCGCCCGGTCGAAGGGCCTGCCGAGGCGGCGGGTGGTCACCGTGCACGTGCTGCGCAACTCGCTGATCCCGGTGATCACCTTCCTCGGCGTCGAACTGGGCAACCTGATGAGCGGCGCGATCATCACCGAAGGCGTGTTCAACATCCCGGGCGTCGGCTTCAACCTCTTCCGCGCCATCCGCACCGAGGACGGTCCACTTGTGGTGGGGATCGTCAGCGTTCTCGTCGTGGTCTACCTCGTCTCCAACCTGGTGGTGGACATCCTGTACGCCGTACTCGACCCGAGGATCCGCTATGAGTGACTTCGAGACGGTGGCGTCCTCGGAGAACCAGGCCGCGCGGCGGGGGGTGTCGGGCGAGCCCGGCACGCCGGGACGGGTCGGACAGCCGGGCCGGCCCCGCAGTCTGGCCGGCGACGCCTGGCGCGACCTGCGCCGCAAGCCGATCTTCTGGATCAGCCTGGCGCTGGTGCTGCTGGTCACCGCGATGGCCGTCGCGCCCGGGCTGTTCACCCGCAACGATCCGACGGACTGCATCCTGTCGCGGCAGCACGCCGCGCCGAGCGGCGGAGCCATCTTCGGGTACGACTTCCAGGGCTGTGACACGTACGCCAGGGCGGTCTACGGCGCGCGGGCCTCGCTGCTGGTCGGCGCCCTGTCGGCGCTGCTCACCGGGATCATCGCGCTGGTGGTGGGGATGCTTGCCGGCTACTTCGGCGGCTGGGTCGACGCGGTGCTCTCCCGGATCGTCGACATCGTGCTCGGCATCCCGCTGCTGCTGGCCGCGATCGTGCTGCTCAAGCGGGTGGCCAGCGACAGCGCCACGGTACGCCTCGGCTCGGTCATCTTCGTGCTGGCGGTGCTCGGCTGGACCACCGCCGCCCGGGTCGTCCGGTCCTCGGTGATCACCGCCCGGCAGCAGGACTACGTGGCCGCGGCCCGGATGCTGGGTGCCGGCAACGGCCGGATCATGTGGCGACACATCCTGCCGAACGCGCTCGCCCCGGCGATCGTGGTGCTGACCATCGCGCTCGGCTCGTTCATCGCCGCCGAGGCGACCCTGTCGTTCCTCGGCATCGGGCTGAAGGAACCCACCATCTCCTGGGGCATCGACATCAACAACGGTCGGGTGCACATGCGGGAGTCGGCCACCCCGCTGCTGGTCCCGTCGACCTTCCTCGCCCTGACCGTGCTGGCGTTCATCATGCTCGGCGACGCGATCCGCGACGCCTTCGACCCGAAACTGCGGTGACCGACCATGCCAACGCCGACCTCACCGCCGACGCCGGCCTCGCCGACCCCGCCCGGTGGGCACCTGCTGGAGGTGCGGGACCTGCACATCGAGTTCCGTACCGGCGAGGGGGTGGCCAAGGTGATCAACGGGGTCAGCTATCACCTCGACCCCGGCGAGACGCTCGCCGTGCTCGGCGAGTCCGGCTCCGGCAAGTCCGTCACCGCCCAGGCGATCATGGGCATCCTGGACACGCCGCCGGCCCACATCCGCTCCGGACAGATCTGCTACCAGGGTCGGGACCTGCTGGAACTGCCCGAGGAGCAGCGCCGGCAGGTACGCGGCAAGGAGATCGCGATGATCTTCCAGGACGCGCTGTCCGCGCTGAACCCGGTGTTTCCGGTGGGCTGGCAGATCGGCGAGACGCTGCGCCAGCGAGTCGGCATGTCCCGGGCCGACGCCCGCCGCCGTGCGGTGCAGCTGATGGAACTGGTGCAGATCCCGGGGGCGGCCAGTCGGCTCGACGACTATCCGCACCAGTTCTCCGGGGGCATGCGTCAGCGGGTCATGATCGCCATGGCGCTGGCCATGGAGCCGAAGGTGCTCATCGCCGACGAGCCGACCACCGCCCTCGACGTCACCGTGCAGGCCCAGATCATGGATCTGCTCGCCGACCTGCGGCGCGACCTGAACATGGCGTTGATCCTGATCACCCATGACCTGGGTGTGGTCGCCGACGTGGCGGACCGGATCGCGGTCATGTACGCGGGCCGCATCGTCGAGCACGCCGACGTCCGATCGCTGTACCGGGCGCCTGCCCACCCGTACACCAAGGGGTTGTTGGAGTCGATCCCGCGCCTGGACCAGCGCGGCGGGAAGCTCTCCACCATCCGAGGGCTCCCGCCCAACCTGATGCGCATCCCCAGCGGCTGCCCCTTCCACCCCCGCTGCCCGTACGTGCAGCAGGTCTGTGTGGACGTGGTGCCGCACGACCTGGTCCTCGGCGACGGCCGGACCAGCGCGTGCCACTTCGCGCAGGAGGTACACGATGACCGCGCCGGCTGACCCCGCCAAGATCCGGGGCGAGACGATCCTCGACGTCGACAACGTGGTCAAGCACTTCCCCATCACCCAGGGGGTGCTGTTCAAACGGAAGATCGGCGCGGTCAAGGCGGTCGACGGGGTCAGCTTCGACCTGCGCCGGGGCGAGACGCTGGGCATCGTCGGCGAGTCGGGCTGCGGCAAGTCCACCCTGGCCCGGTTGCTGATGCGACTGGAGCGCCCGACCGCCGGGCGGGCCACCCTGGCCGGGCGTGACCTGTTCGCCGCCTCCGGAGGCGAGTTGCGTCGGATCCGGCGCAACATGCAGATGGTGATGCAGGACCCGTACACCTCGCTGAACCCCCGGATGACTGTCGGCGACATCATCGGCGAACCGTTCGAGATCCACCCGGAGGCGGCACCGAAGGGCAGCCGCCAGCAGCGGGTCCAGGAACTGCTCGACGTGGTCGGGCTCAACCCGGAACACATCAACCGCTACCCGCACCAGTTCTCCGGAGGTCAGCGGCAGCGCATCGGCATCGCCCGGGCGTTGGCGCTACGACCCGAGGTGATCGTCTGCGACGAACCGGTCTCCGCCCTCGACGTCTCCATCCAGGCCCAGGTGATCAACCTGCTGGAGGAACTCCAGGACGAGTTCGGGTTGTCGTACATCTTCATCGCCCACGACCTGTCGGTGGTCCGGCACATCTCCGACCGGATCGCGGTGATGTACCTCGGCCGGATCGTGGAGATCGGCACCGAGGAGCAGATCTACGAGCGGGCCACCCATCCGTACACCCAGGCGCTGCTCTCCGCCGCGCCGCTGCCCGACCCGGAGGCCCGGGACCGCCGGGACATCATCCGGCTGACCGGTGACGTGCCCAGCCCGGCCGATCCGCCGAGCGGCTGCCACTTCCGTACCCGCTGCTGGAAGGCGCAGGAGATCTGCGCCCTGGAGGACCCGCGGGCCGTGCCGCGGGCCGCCGACCCGCACCCCTCCGCCTGCCACTTCGCCGCCCTCCGGGAGTAAGGAAGGGCCCCTTCCTAACGCCTCGCGTATAGGAAGGGGCCCTTGTTAACGGCTGGCTCAGTGGAAGAAGTGCCGGGTGCCGGTGAGGTACATGGTGACGCCGGCCTGCTTGCAGGCGGCGATCACCTCTTCGTCGCGGATCGAGCCGCCGGGCTGCACGATGGCCCGGATGCCGGCGTCGATGAGGATCTGCGGACCGTCGGCGAACGGGAAGAACGCGTCCGAGGCGGCGACCGCGCCGCCGGCCCGGTCGGCACCGGCCCGGCTGACCGCCAGGCGGGCCGAGTCGACCCGGTTGACCTGACCCATGCCCACACCGACTGTCGCGCCGTCGCGGGCCAGCAGGATGGCGTTGCTCTTCACCGCGCGGACCGCCCGCCAGGCGAACGCCAGGTCGGCCAGGGTGGCCTCGTCGGCCGCCTCACCGGTGGCCAGCCGCCAGGTCGCCGGGTCGTCGCCGTCGGCGTCGATCGCGTCGCGCTGCTGCACAAGTACGCCGCCGGTGACCTGCCGCCACTCGGCCGGCAGCGGACGGAACTCCGGCGCCCGCAGCAGCCGGATGTTCTTCTTGGCCTGGAGCACCTCGGCCGCGCCGGGCTCGTAGCCGGGCGCCACCACGACCTCGGTGAAGATCTCGGCGATCTGCCCGGCCAACTCGACCGAGACCGGCCGGTTCACCGCGATGACCCCACCGAAGGCGGAGACCGGGTCGCAGGCGTGTGCCTTGCGGTGGGCGTCGGCCACGTCCGAGCCGACCGCGATGCCGCACGGGTTGGCGTGCTTGATGATGGCCACCGCCGGCTGGTCGGCGAAGTCGTTCGCGGCCCGCCAGGCGGCGTCGGCGTCGACGTAGTTGTTGTAGGACATCTCCTTGCCGTGCAGCTGCTCGGCCTGCGCCAGCCCGGCCGGGCTCGCCGGGTCGGCGTAGACGGCCGCGCCCTGGTGCGGGTTCTCGCCGTAGCGCAGCACCGCCTGGCGACGCAGCGCCTGCCCGGCGAACTGCGGCCAGCCGTCGGCGGACGGGGCGAGGGTGGTGGCGAACCAGTCGGCCACGGCCACGTCGTACTCGGCGATGTCGGCGAAGGCGCGGGCGGCGAGCGCCCGGCGCTGCGCCAGGGTGAAGCCACCGTCGCCGAGCGCGGCCAGCAGCAGCGGGTACGCGGCCGGGTCGGTCACCACCGCCACCGAGGCGTGGTTCTTGGCGGCGGCCCGCACCATCGCCGGACCACCGATGTCGATCTGCTCGACGCACTCGTCCTGGCTGGCCCCGGAGGCGACGGTGGCCTGGAACGGGTACAGGTTGGACACCAGCAGGTCGATCCCGGCGATGCCGTGCTCGTCGAGCGCGGCGGCGTGGGCGTCCTTGCGCAGGTCGGCGAGGAGCCCGCCGTGGATCTTCGGGTGCAGGGTCTTCACCCGGCCGTCGAGGATCTCCGGGAAGCCGGTCACCTGTTCCACGGGGGTCACCGGTACGCCGGCACCGGCGATCGTCGACGCGGTGCTGCCGGTGGAGACGATCTCCACCCCGGCGGCGTGCAGCGACTGGGCCAACTCGACCAGCCCGGTCTTGTCGTAGACGCTTACCAGTGCCCGCCGGATCGGGCGGCGCCCATCCTCAGTGGAACTCACGGAACTGTGACCTTTCTTCCGGTTATCGTCCAGCCCTCGCGGACCAGCCGGCCCACCTGCTCGACGAGTTGCTGCCGCTCGGCTTCCTTGATGCGCTCGGTGAGCGTGTCGACGTCGTCGTCGTCGTGGACGGGCACCGCCACCTGCGCGACGATCGGGCCGGTGTCCATCCCGGCGTCGACGAAGAAGAGGGTCGCCCCGGTGACCTTCACGCCGTAGGCGAGGGCGTCACGCGGGCCGTGGATGCCGGGAAACGCCGGCAGCAGGGTGTTGTGCGTGTTGAGGTAGCGGTCGCCGAAGGCGGCGAGGAAATGCGTGCCTACCAACTTCAGGAAGCCCGCCGAGATGACCAGGTCCGGCCGGTGCTCGGCGACCCGGGCGGTGAGCGCCGCATCCCACTGTTCCCGGGTCGGGTGATCGGAGACCCGCTCCACGAAGGTCGGCACCCCCGCGGCGGCCGCCCGGTCCAGCCCGGCGATGCCGTCGCGGTCCGCGCCCACGGCGACCACCCGGGCCCCGTACGCCTGGTCAGCGGTCGCGTCCAGCAGCGCCTGAAGGTTGCTTCCGGAACCGGAGATCAGCACGACGATACGGGCGGGCTCGTTCACCGGCACACCCTATCGGGCCGTCGACCGACGCCCGGACGCTGGGCGGGACCGGATCGGCGACTGCCGAATTCGCGTGGACCAGGTACGCTGCCGGTCGCTCGGGCCCGGCGCACGTCCGGCCCGCACCCACCAGCGACAGCAACCTGAGGAGCGCATCGACATGCAGCCCGGATACCCCTCTCAGCCACCCCAGCAGGTCGACAACAACATGACAATGTCGATCGTCGCAATCTTCCTCTTCTGGCCGCTGGCCATCCCCGCGATCATCAACGCCTCGAAGGTCAACCCGCTGCTCCAGCAGGGCGACTACGCCGGTGCGCAGGCCGCGGCGGCCGAGTCGAAGAAGTGGTCCAAGTGGGCCCTGATCGTCGGCATCGCCTGGATCGCGATCGTCCTGGTGTGCTGCGTGGGCGGAAGCGTGATCGGCGCGCTCAGCGGCAACACCGCGATGAGCTACTGATTCCGGATGCAGCCCGGTAACCCCGGTCAGGACCCGTACGGCCAGCAGCCGCCGTACGGGGATCCGACCTCTTCGCCGCCCGCCAACCCGTACGCCCCGCCGCCGGCAAACCCGTACGCTCCGCCGCCGGCCAACCCGTACACGCCGCCCGCGGATCCGTACGCCCCACCGGCGGACCCGTACGGGCCGGCCGACAACGCTCCGGCAGATCCGTACGGTCAGCAGCCGTCCGGGCCGCCGCCGGTCTCGCCCGCACCCTACGACCCGTACGCGCCGCCGCCGGCCAACCAGCCCCCGGCGTACGGGCAGCCCCCGGCCTACGGGCAGCAGCCCGCCTACGGGCAACCGGCCTACGGCCAGCCGCAGGTGTCGGGCCAGCCGTACGGTCAGCCCTACGCCGACCCGTACGCCGCGCAGCAGCAGTACGGTGGCGCACCGATGTACCCCCAGGCTGGCTTCGGCGGTGCCAGCGGCCCACAGAACACCCTCGGCCTGCTGTCGATGATCCTCGGCATCGCGTCGATTCCGCTGTCCTGCTGCTACCTCGGCATTCCGCTGGGCGCGGCCGCGCTGATCACCGGCTGGCTGGGCAAGCAGAAGGCGGACCAGGGCCTGGCCAACAACTCGGGACAGGCGCTCACCGGTCTGATCTGCGGTGGCATCGGCGTACTGTTCGGCCTGCTCCAGATCGTGCTGCTGGTGGTGAACGTCAGCCTGCCGCAGCCCTGAGCACACCCGCATCGAGGGGCGTTCCGGACGACCGGAACGCCCCTCGGTCGTTTACCTGGCCGGCGTGACGGACTCCGCCGGCCACCCGACTCCCCCCGGGTCCGAGGGCTACCCAACTCCCCCGGCTCCCCCGACTACCCGGGCAGGCCGATCAGGTCGGCCATCCGGCGCATCTGGTGGTCGAAGTACTCCTCCCGCGCCTGGATCAGCCCGTCGAGCTGGCCGAAGAGTTCGAAGCTCACCACGCCGAAGCAGCACATCCAGCCGGTGGCACCGCGACTGAGCAGCGCCTCGGGGACTTCGGGGAAGAATCCGTCGCGGACGGCGGCCAGGTCGCCCTGGACCGGCCCGGGCAGGTCACCGGGGTCGCTCAGGGCACCGCTGGCGAAGCCGTCGGCGAGAATCCCGATCAGGACGGTCGGTGTCCGGACCGCTGCCACGGTGGTCTCCTGCGGCGCGGCGTAGCCGGGGACCGGGCTACCGAAGAGCAGGGCGTACTCGGCGGGATGGGCCAGCGCCCAGCGGCGTACGGCGTGACAGGCCGCGAGCCACCGGCCACGCAGGTCGGTGCGGTCGGTGACCTCGGCGTCGCCGGCCGCCACCGCGTCGCCGAGCGCGTGGTAGCCGTCCACGATCAACGCGGTGAGCAACTCGTCCCGGCTGGCGAAGTAGCGGTAGATCGCCGAGGAGACCATCCCCATGTCCCGGGCGACCGCGCGCAACGACAGGTTCGCCCCCTCCGCCGCGAGGTGCCGGCGGGCGATCGCCTTTATCTCGTTGATCATCTCGGCTCGGGCCCGAGCCCGGATGCTGGCAGCAGGCATGACAGTGAGTGTCGCACACATTCGAGAGCACTGCTCTTGACGACAGGGGCTCGCATCGGAGAACATAGCTCTCGACGGAGAGCACTGCTCTCCATTTCGAGAGGGGACTCCCGTGGCCACATCCGCACACCTGATCGTCGGCGCCGGTTTGGTCGGCTCGACCACCGCGCGACAGCTCGCTGAGCAGGGCGAACAGGTCCGCATCGTCAGCCGCTCCGGCCGGGGCCCGGACCACCCACGGATCGAACGGATCGCTGCCGACGCGATCGACGCCGATCGACTCAGCGAGCTGGCCGACGGCGCGAGGGCGATCTACAACTGCCTCAACCCCGCCTACCACCGCTGGCTGACCGACTGGCCGCCCCTGGCCGACGCGCTGCTCACCGCGGCCGAGCGCTCCGGCGCACCCCTGGTCGTCACCGGCTGCCTCTACGGGTACGGCGAGGTCACCGGCGCGATGACCGAGAACACCCCGCTCGCCGCCACCCACCCGAAACTGAAGGTACGGGCCGACATGTGGCGTGCCGCCCTCGCCGCCCAGCGTGCCGGGCGGATCCGCGCCGTCACCGAGGTGCGTGGCAGCGACTACCTCCAGGCGCAGTCGATCTTCAGCTTCCTGCTCGGGAAGCCGCTGCTCGCCGGCCGCCGCGCCTTCGTGCCCGGCCCGCTCGACGTACCGCACACCTGGACCTCGATCAACGACATGGCGGCGATGCTGATCATCGCGGCCACCGACCAGCGGGCGTGGAACCGCGCCTGGCATGTGCCCAGCGCGGCACCGCTGACGATCCGCGAACTCGCCACCCGGTTCACCGAGGTGCTCGGTGCGCCCGCGCCGAAGCTCACCACCATCCCCGGCCCGGTCTTCCGCGCCGCAGGCCTGCTCTCCGCGATGCTGCGCGAGTTCCAGACCACGGCGTACCAGTTCGACAGGCCGTTCGTCATGGACTCCACCGCGGCCACCGACACCTTCGGTCTACGCCACCAGCCGCTCGACGAGGCGCTACGGGAGACCGCCGCACTGCTCGGCGGGCTCCCGGCCACGACCGCCCGGCGACCGGCGGCCGTCTGACCGCCGCCGCTGCCCCCGTCCCGCCCCGAACATCCGCTCTTACCGGAGGTACCAGACATGTCCGCCGTCGCCATCGCCCCGCCCGCCGTGGCCGGGACCGCCAGCACCGTCGACCGGGTCGACAACCGGATCCCGTACGCCAGCTTCGCCGTCGCCTACCTGCTCGGGCACGGAGCCGCAGCGCTCTCCAGCGGTGCCGACCCGCTGGTCGACCTGCCCGGATGGCTGCCCATGACCCTGCTCGCCGCCGGCATCGTGGCCGGCAGTGTCGCGGCCACGGTCGCCGCCACCCGCGCCCAGCGCGACGCCGGACGAGCCGAGCTGCTCTCCGGCAAACTCCTCGGCATCGCCTGGGTCACCGCCTTCACCGGCCTGTTCTTCGTCATCACCGGCCTGGCGACCACCCTCGACATGCCCGAGCTGCACACCATCCTCTGGCCGAGCGGTTCGGCGTTCATCGTCGGCCTGATCTATCTCGCCGAGGGCGCCGTCCGTCGCAACGTGTTGCACTACGCGCTGGGCAGTTGGCTCGCCGTGGTCTCCACCGCCGCGCTCTTCCTCAGCGCACCCGGGCCGTACTGGATCCTCGCTCTCGCCGGCGGTGGCGCCTACGTCCTCGCCGCCGTACTCGAATCCCGACGGCTCGCCGCCCACTGAACGGTCCACGTCCATGCCTGCGACACGCGGCGGTCCCCCCGGGATCGCCGCTGTTCGCCGTCCGGCCCGGTCAGCCGGCAGGCCGTCAGGTGGCGAACCGGGTGAGCCAGCGGGTGGCGGCGGCACCGAGCAGCGCACCCGCGCCGATGACCACGGTCGACGCGAGCGCCACCTGCCAACCGACCGGGCCCAGTTCGGCCAGCCGGCCCGCGCCGAGCGGCCCGCCGGACGCCTCGGCGACCGCACCCATCAGCAGACCTGTCACCGGCCCGGCCAGCACGGCGGGAACCAGCAGCGCACCCCAGCCCAACGGTGCTCGTTCGACGGCAGCCGCTCGGAGCAGGCGGCGGGCGAGCAGCCCGCCGATGGCCAACCCCACCAGGGCTGGGAGCGCCAGGATGGTGGCCGACCAGAAGCCGTCGACCGGCCCACCGGGCAACCCGGCGACCAACGGCAGGGCCGGCAGCGCGCCGACGGCGACCTCACTGGTCCGCACCGCCGTGTCGGTGCCCACGGCGAAGCCCGGGCCGAGCAGGTAACTGGTAGACCAGATGGTGGCGTTCGGCGCGTAGGCCAGGCTCACCAGCGTGATGCCGGCCTGACCGGCCACCCCGGTGCGGTAGGCGCCGATCAGGTCGGCCGCGTCACCGCCGCCGGTCGCCACGGCCAGCCCGGCCACAGCCGCTCCCGCCCCGAGCAGCACCAGCCCGGCCACCAACCCCGCCTGCGCACCGTCGCGCAGCGGCTTCGGCGTACGGGCGGCGAGCAGGTCGGACAGTCGGCTGGTGCGCGCCGCGCCGACCCCGGCGGCGAGCACGCCGAGCACCCCGAAGGTGAGCCCGGCCCGCACCGTCGACACGCCGAGCCCGCCGGCCCCGACCAGCATCGCGGCCAGCACACCGAGCAGGGCGTACACGACGCCGACGGCCACCGCGGCGACGAGGGTGCGACCCGGTGATCGGCTGCCCCGGGCGCCGATGGCGCGGGTGACGTGCACCCCGGCCCGGGACAACCGCCACACCGCCAGGGCGGTCACCGCCAGCGGCGCCAGACCCAACGGCCCGGTGGCGGTCTCCAGCGGCACCCCGTGCCCGAGCAGCCAACCTGCCGTCCCCGCGCGCACCGCGCCGAGCAGACTGGCGGCACCCTCACTGAGCTGAAACAACCAGAGCACGAGCGCCACCGGCAGCCAGGAGGTGAGGGCGGCGCCACCGGCGGCCACCAGGGCGGCGACCACCAGCGGCGCGTGGTTGCGTCCGGTAGGCCCGCCACGGGGCAGCGGTGCCCGGCGCGGCGGGCCGGCACGACCGGGCGGCCGACTGCCGGCGTCCCGGGCTTCGGTGGCCCGCCGGGGCTGGTCAGGGGTGACGAAAGACATCGGTTCTACTCTGGCATGCCGCGCCCAGGTCGGCTGACCGACACCACACCGGCGGGACACCTAGTTGCTCTTATCGCGTGTGACGCCACAGGTACTGCTCTAGCCTCGGCAGCAAGGAGCCGTGATCCGTGTCGCGGCAGCTAGCGCCCGGAGGGAAGCCGTGACCACTCCGTATCCACCACCACCGCCGCCGCCCTCGCGCCCGGCCGGTCGGGACCGCACCACGCTCTGGGGTGTGCTGGGCATCGTGACGGGCCTGCTCTGCTGCGGCATCCTCGGCATCGTCTTCGGCTGGCTGTCGATCCGCGATGCGCGGCGCTACCACCAGTCTCCGGTGCTGGGCTACGTGGCGATCGGCCTCGGTGTGCTCAACATCGTGCTGAGCCTGATCCTGCAGGCGACCGGGAACTACCCGTACTGGAACCGCTGAGGGGCCGACCAGCCGGTCAGCCCCTCAGCGCGGTTCAGCGGTCCGGTCAGCGGCCGGACATGAGCTCCCGCATCAGCTTGGCGGTCTCGGTCGGCGTCTTGCCGACCTTGACGCCTACCGCTTCCAGCGCGGCCTTCTTGGCGTCGGCGGTGCCCGCCGAGCCGGAGATGATCGCACCGGCGTGACCCATGGTCTTGCCGGGCGGGGCGGTGAAGCCGGCGATGTAGCCGACCACCGGCTTGGTGACGTTGGCCTTGATGAACTCGGCCGCCCGCTCCTCGGCGTCACCACCGATCTCACCGATCATCACGATCGCGTCGGTGTCCGGGTCCGCCTCGAAGGCGGCCAGGGCGTCGATGTGCGTGGTCCCGATGATCGGGTCACCGCCGATGCCGACGCAGGTCGAGAAGCCGATGTCGCGCAGCTCGTACATCATCTGGTAGGTCAGCGTGCCGCTCTTGCTGACCAGGCCGATCCGGCCGGCGCCGGTGATGTCGGCCGGGATGATGCCGGCGTTGGAGGCGCCCGGCGAGGCGATGCCCGGGCAGTTCGGCCCGATGATGCGGGTCCGCTCCCCCTTGGCCACGTTGTACGCCCAGAAGGCGGCGGTGTCGTGCACCGGTACGCCCTCGGTGATCACCACGGCCAGCGGGATCTCCGCGTCGATCGCCTCGATGACCGCGCCCTTGGTGAACTGCGGCGGTACGAAGATGACGGTGACGTCGGCGCCGGTCTCCTTCATCGCGTCCGCGACGCTGGCGAAGACCGGCAGTTCGGCACCGTCGAAGTCGACGGTGGTGCCCGCCTTGCGCGGGTTGACGCCGCCGACGACGTTGGTGCCGGCGGCGAGCATCCGCCGGGTGTGCTTGGAACCCTCGGAGCCGGTCATCCCCTGGACGATGACCTTCGAGTCCTTGGTCAGCCAGATTGCCATGATCAGACCCCCGCAGCCGCCAGCTCGGCGGCCCGCTCGGCCGCGCCGTCCATGGTGTCGACCCGCTCGATGAGCGGGTTGTTCGCGCCGTCGAGGATCGCCCGACCGGCCTCGGCGTTGTTGCCGTCGAGTCGTACGACAAGCGGCTTGGTGACTTCCTCGCCACGCTGCTTGAGCAGGTCCAGCGCCTGGACGATGCCGTTGGCGACCGCGTCGCAGGCGGTGATGCCGCCGAAGACGTTGACGAAGACGCTCTTGACCGACGGGTCGGAGAGCACGATCTCCAGACCGTTTGCCATCACCGCGGCGCTCGCGCCGCCACCGATGTCGAGGAAGTTGGCCGGCTTGACGTTGCCGTGCCGCTCGCCCGCGTAGGCGACCACGTCGAGGGTCGACATGACCAGACCCGCGCCGTTGCCGATGATGCCGACCTCGCCGTCGAGCTTGACGTAGTTGAGGTCCTTCTCCTTGGCGGCCTGCTCCAGCGGGTCCACGGTGGCCTGGTCGACCAGGGCCTCGTGATCCGGGTGCCGGAAGCCGGCGTTCTCGTCGAGCGAGATCTTGGCGTCCAGCAGCAGCAGCTTGCCGTCCTTGGTCTTGGCCAGCGGGTTCACCTCGACCAGGGTGGCGTCCTCGGCGACGAACGCCTTCCACAGGCCCACCGCGGTCTCGACGACCTGGTCGGCGACCTCGGCCGGGAAGCCGGCGGCCTCGACGATCTCCCGCGCCTTGGCCTCGTCGACGCCCTTGACCGCGTCGATGGGGGCCTTGACGACCTTTTCCGGGGTGTCGGCGGCGACCTGCTCGATGTCCATGCCGCCGGCCACGCTGGCGATGCAGAGGAAGGTGCGGTTCGCCCGGTCGAGCAGGTACGAGAAGTAGTACTCCTCGGCCACGTCGGCGGTCACCGTGATCATGACCTTGTGGACCGTGTGACCCTTGATGTCCATGCCGAGGATGTCGGTGGCGCGGGCCACCGTCTCCTCCGCGCCCTCGGCCAGCTTGACGCCACCGGCCTTGCCTCGGCCGCCGACCTTCACCTGTGCCTTGACGACCACCCGGCCGCCGAGGCGTTCGGCGATCGCGCGGGCCTCCTCTGGGGTCGTAGCGACGCCGCCGGCGAGCACGGGCAGGCCGTGCCGCTCGAACAGGTCCCGCCCCTGGTATTCGTACAGGTCCACGATTGCGCGTCCCGTCCCGTCTCTGCGGCGCACCGTCGCGCCGCCACCAGCGTATGGAAAGAAAACAGTGCGATGCCTGACATCAGTGGAAGTTGAAACAGGCCATTGGGCGCAGCCTAGCGATGACGGCACGGCGGGCAACCGAGCGGGTGCGCGGTGTGCGGTAATCCACAGCCGTCGCAGACGCCGCCCGCAGCCTCCGTCAGGACCGACGGCACGGTCACCCGAACGAGCGATCCTGCCAGCTCGGACAGGGATCTCGACGATGGTGCGTAACCCCGCCGGAAGGGCGTCGTTGAGTCTGATGTCGGCGCGCTGGAAGGCGCGAGGACACGAAGCGGCCGATGCCCTGTCGGTCGAGGGGTGGCGGCGGGGCATCGTGCATAGAGGGGCCGGACGTGTGAGGGGTGCGTCCGGCCCCTCACTCTGTCTGCCCTCAGGCCGCAGTACGCCCGTGATGACCCGATCGGCGCGCGACAGTCGGCCGGGATTCAGCTCACCGGCTGCGCGACGTTCTCCCGGACCCACTCCACGATGGACTGGGTGGTCGCGCCCGGGGTGAAGATCTTGGCCACACCCAGCTGCGTCAACTCCGGCAGATCGGCGTCCGGGATGATGCCGCCACCGAAGACCACGATGTCCCGGGCGTCGCGCTCGTCGAGCAGTTCGATAACCCGCCGGAACAGCGTCATGTGCGCGCCGGAGAGCACCGACAGGCCGACGGCGTCCGCGTCCTCCTGGATCGCGGTCTCCACGATCTGTTCCGGGGTCTGGTGCAGGCCGGTGTAGATGACCTCCATGCCGGCGTCACGCAACGCGCGGGCCACCACCTTGGCGCCACGATCGTGGCCGTCCAAGCCCGGCTTGGCGACGACGACCCGAACACGAGAGCTCATCTGCGCATCCCTTTCACCGGCTCCGCGGCAATCATCCGCGGTAATCACCTGAACGAACGGTAACCCGCGCGGGCGGACCCGGGAAACCGGGGCGAGCATCACAGCGGCCACGGCGCGCACCCACGGGATCTCGGCGACATCGGCACGCCCCCGAATCACCATGACCGACGCCAGACGAGTCAAGGAGGACGACTCAGCCGATCGGTCACGGTGTGCGACGAACGGACGATAACCAGGGCACCCTGTCGTGACCCAAAGGACTGACAATCAGGGACGGAAAGGGACAGAATGGAGCAGCGAGTTCGGCGCTCCGGCTTGTGGCTCGCCTGACGGTTGGCTACCGTGTCCACGGTTGTCATCAGGTCTACGGACGGGTGACGACGCGGAACCAGCCACACTCGGACCTCGGTCCGGGTGCGGGCCGGGCCGCATCGGAACCCCGACAACGGAGGGTATGCGTGCGCCAGCGCCTGTCGTCTGAGCCCGATAGATATCGCGGCCGTCGTCGCGTACCCACCCCCCCACGCAGCCGCTACGCCGCGGTCGTCACCACCGCCTTCGTCGGCGCCGGTGTGGTGGCCCTGGGCGCGGGAGCCCTGCCGGACGCCAAGAGCGTCAACCCGTCGGTGCTGGACGAGCTCAAGCAGGCGTCGATCAGCAGCCAGGGCGCGGCGGACCGGGCCGACGCCGCCGAGCGCGCATCCCGCGACGGCCGGGGCGCCTCGGAGATCGTCGCCGACTCCGGTGTCTGGCTGCTCCCCCTGCAGGGCTACGACTTCAACTCGCCGTACGGCATGCGCTGGGGCAAGCTGCACACCGGCATCGACCTGGTCGCGCCCGAGGGCACCCCGTACGTCGCCATCCACGAGGGCAAGGTCACCAAGGCGGGCTGGTTCGGCGGCTACGGCTACGCCGTCATCGTCCAGCACGCCGACGGCAGTGAGGCCATCTACGGCCACTCCTCCGCCCTGAGCGTCCGCGAGGGCCAGCAGGTCAAGGCCGGCGACCAGCTCGGCCTGGTCGGCAACACCGGCCACTCGTACGGCTCCCACCTGCACCTGGAGGTCCATGTCAAGGGCCAGCCTCTGGACCCGGTGCCGTGGCTGCAGGAGCGCGGAGTGGACATCAAGCTGCAAGTCGAGGCAATTTACAGCGAGGTAGCCGACTCCTGACCGCCAGTGAGGCCTGACAACCGCCCGGATCGCATGATCCGGGCGGTTTTGTCTGTGCGCTCCTCAAGCAAAGTGTCCCAGCTCACAACAGCGACTGTGGCGGATGCCACAGCACCGCCTCGCAGCGGACCCGGACAGTCGACCACGGCGTCGGACAGAAGCGGACAGCCACCCGGCGGCGCCGCACCGGCCCGTCCACCCCCGGTACCCACCGCACGGCGGATCGACACCAGGATTTCGAGGTCACGTGCCACTTCGATCCCGTGAGGTCCGCCCGTGCAGGACGACAACTCCACCCCGTACCGGAAGATCCCCAACGCTCCGGCGCGACACCGACGTCAGGTCGGCTGGCGCGACCGCGGCCTGGTCATCGGCGCGGTCGCGCTTGTCGGTCTCGGCGGTGTCGCCGTGGCGACCCGCGACGGCCGACCCACACCGAGCCCGGTCTCGCTCGACGCGCAGGCCGAGGTCGAGGCCGCCCGGGCCGACGCCGCCGCGCGGGCCGACCGGTCGGCCCGCGACTCGGTCGCCCCCACCGCGACGAACAGCCCGACGCCGACCCCGTCGGCCAGCGCCAGCCCGACGGCCAAGCCCAGCCCGAAGGCCACCGGGTCCGCCAAGGCCACGGCGAAGGCGACCAGGAGCGCAACACCGAAGGCCAGCAAGGGCGCGACCTCGGGCTGGGTGATTCCGATGGCGGGTGCCGCCATCACCTCGTGCTACGGCCCCCGGTGGGGCACCCTGCACGCCGGCATCGACTTCGCGTTGCCGGCCGGCACTCCGGTCCGTGCCGCGTTCGGCGGCACCGTCACCAAGGCCGGTGACGTCGGCGACGGCTACGGCATCTCCGTCGTCATCGACCACGGCAACGGCTACCTCACCCACTACGCCCACCTGAGCACCGCCCGGGTGAGCGTGGGCGAGAAGGTCAGCACCGGGCAGACCATCGGCCTGGAGGGCTCCACCGGCGACTCGACCGGTCCACACCTGCACTTCGAGGTGCACCAGGGCCAGATGTGGAACCAGATCGACCCGGCGCCGTTCCTGCGAGCCCGCGGCATCAACGTGGCCTGCTGAACGGATAGAGCCTCAAGGCGCCTCCGGCGGGTCGGCGAGCGACAGGACGGGCCAGTCGGCGAGGTCGACGAGCATCTGCCGGTCATGGGTGGCAACGACCACGGCCGCCGAGGTCTCCCGCAGGGCGGCGGTCAACTCGTCGACAAGCGGTGCCGACAGGTGGTTCGTGGGCTCGTCGAGGATCAGCAGGTCCGGCCGTTCGGCGAGGCGCAGCGCGAGGTTCAACCGGCGTTGCTGCCCCTGGGACATCCGCCCCACCGGGGTCCGCAGCGCCTCCCGGTCGAGCAGGTTCGTCGCGGTCAGCGGCAGCCGGTCCCGGTCGCCGAGCCGCCCCGCGGACTGGAGTCGACCCACGTACCGGTCGTACAACTCGTGCGCGAGGACCCCCGGCGGCCAGTCCGGCACCTCCTGCCCGAGCAGCGCGACCCGGGCCTGCGGCAGGTGACGGACTTCGCCGGTGGACGGTTCGAGCTGCCCGGCCAGCACCGCGAGCAGCGTCGACTTGCCCGCCCCGTTGGGGCCGGTCACCAGCAGCCGGTCCCCGCCGTCGATGGTGAGGGTGACGGCGCGGCGCAGCCGCCCGGTCACCGTGACGGCGGTGCAGCGCAGGATCGGTGACCGCGTCCGGGTGCCGAGTTCGGGCCAGCGCAGTCGCAGCGGCGGCTGCGGCACGGTGAGCTGGTGGGCCGCCAGGTCCTCCTGCCGGCGCCGCAACGCCTGGACGACACCGGGGGCGCGGGACTGGCGCTGGTGTTTGCCGTGGCCCTTCTCCGGACGCCAACCGGTGCTCAGCCGTTGCTGTGCCTCGTTCACCGCCTCGGCCAGCCGCTGATGCTCGACCTGCTGTGCCTCGTACTCCCGTTCCCAGCGTTCGCGCTCCCGACGGCGCCCCTCCTGCCAACCGGCGTACCCGCCGGCGAACAGGCGTGGTCGGCCGTCCTCGCTGGGGTCGAGGTCCAGGAACTCCACGGCCACGTCGCGCAGCAACGCCCGGTCGTGCGTCACGACCACCACCCCACCCGGATGTTCACGCAACCGTCCGGTGAGAAACGCCAGCCCGCCGGCGTCGAGGTGGTTGGTCGGCTCGTCAAGCATCAGCAGGTCGTAGCGGGCCCCCAACAGGCAGGCCAGACGGACCCGGTAACGCTGACCGACCGATAGCGTGGCCAGCGGGCGCTGCCGGTCGGTGCAGGCGTCCAGCCCGGCCAGTGCCACGTCGACGCGCCGCTCGGCGTCCCAGGCGTCGAGTCGGGTGGCCGCGTCGAGCGCGGCGGCGTAGGCGTCCTCCGCCCCGGCCAGCCCCTCGGTCAGCGCCGCCGTGGCGTCGTCGAGCGCCCGCAACGCGCGGCGGGACTCGCGGGTCGCGGCCGCGACGAGGGTGCCGACCGTCTCGCCGTCACGTGCCTGGAGGGCCTGCTCGGCCAGGCCGATCGTGCCCGCCTGGTCCACCGTGCCCTGATCGGGCGCGGCCACCCCGGCCAGCACGTGCAGCAGCGTCGTCTTGCCCCGGCCGTTCTCGCCGACGATGGCCAGGCGGGAACGGGCCGAAACGGTCACGCTGACATCGGACAGCACGACCCGCCCACCTCGTACCACCCGGATGCCGTCCGCCCGTACGTGCGCCCGGTGACCTGCCGGCAGCTGGCCGGCGGGATGCAACTTGCTCATGCTCATGTGTCTGCTCTTCGGCTCGTCGTGGAGCCGGGCAGCACGAAGACGCCGCCCGGCGGGAACACCAGGACGGCGGAACAGAGATCGCTCAGAAAGAGCCGGTCAACCCTGCCGCCGTCAGCGGCGGAACCAGGGCTTCATCGAGAAGGCGCACGAGTGCATGCTCCGACGATAGCGCAGCCGGGGCGGCTCTGGTGCCCGGTAATGATCGGCGACGGTCGGCGGGCTCAGAGCTTGTCGATGGGAGCGTGTCGCAGCACCAGCCAGAGCGTCTGGTCACCGAAGTCGATCTGCGCCCGGGCGCTCGGGCCGTGCCCCTCCACGGTGACCACCCGACCCAGGCCGTACCGCTGGTGGTTGACCCGGTCCCCGGCGACGACCTTCGGCCCCTGCGGCAGCTCGCTCGCGGTGGCCAGGCGGCTGCCGTCCACGCCGAGCTTGCGCGCCAACTGCACGGCCCGGGGCGTACCCCCGGCGAAGGTGCCGCGCCCGCCGGGCGTGCGCTCCGCGCGACCGCCCACGCCGCCGCCACCGCCACCCCACGAGGTGTACGACCCCTCGGTGCGCTCCCAGCGAACCAGCTCCGGCGGCAGCTCCTCGACGAACCGCGACGGCGGGTTGTAGGACGGCTGCCCCCAGGCCGACCGGGTCACCGCCCGGGAGAGGTAGAGCCGCTGCCGGGCGCGGGTGATGCCGACGTACGCCAGCCGGCGCTCCTCCTCCAGCTCCCGGGTGTCGCCGAGCGACCGCAGGTGCGGGAAGACGCCGTCCTCCAGGCCGGTCAGGAAGACCACCGGGAACTCCAGGCCCTTGGCGGTGTGCAGGGTCATCAGGGTGACCACGCCCTGGTGGTCCGGGTCGTCGGTCGGCACCTGGTCGGCGTCGGCGACCAACGCGACCTGCTCCAGGAAGCCGGCCAGGGTGGCCCGCTCCCCCTCCTCGCCTGTCGACTCGATCCGTTCGGTGTACTCGCGGGCGACGCTGACGAGTTCCTGGAGGTTGTCGACCCGCCCGGCGTCCTGCGGGTCGAGGCTCTCCTCCAGCTCGGTCAGGTATCCCGAGCGGGTCAGCACCGCCTCCAGCACCTCTTCCGGGGTGCCGTCGACGGACAACTCCCGTGCGGAGTCGAGCAACGCCACGAAGTCGGCGATGCCGTTGGCCGCCCGACTGGAGATGCCCGGCGCGTCCTTGGCCCGGCGCAACGCGGCACCGAACGAAATCCGGTCCCGGCCGGCCAACGCCTCCACGCACGCCTCGGCACGCTCGCCGATGCCCCGGCGCGGGGTGTTGAGGATGCGACGCAGGCTCACCGTGTCGTCGTCGTTGACCACGGCGCGCAGGTAGGCCAGCGCGTCCCGGACCTCCTTGCGCTCGTAGAAGCGCACCCCGCCGACGACCTTGTACGGCAGGCCGACCCGGATGAACACCTCCTCGAAGACCCGGGACTGGGCGTTGGTGCGGTAGAAGACCGCCACGTCGCCCGGTCGGGTCTCGCCGTCGTCGACCAGCCGGTCGATCTCCCGAGCCACCCAGTCCGCCTCGGCGTGCTCGGTGTCGGCGACGTACGCGACGATCGGCTCACCGGTGCCGGCGTCGCTCCACAGCCGCTTCGGCTTGCGGGAGGTGTTGCGGTCGATCACCGCGTTCGCGGCGTTCAGGATGGTCTGGGTGGAGCGGTAGTTCTGCTCCAGCAGGATGGTGCGGGCGTCGGCAAAGTCGCGCTCGAACTCCAGGATGTTGCGGATCGTCGCGCCCCGGAAGGCGTAGATCGACTGGTCCGCGTCGCCGACCACACACAGCTCGGCCGGTTCGAGCCCTTCGGTGCCGGAGACCAGCTCCTTGATCAGGACGTACTGCGCGTGGTTGGTGTCCTGGTACTCGTCGACCAGGACGTGCCGGAACCGACGCCGGTAGGTCTCGGCGACGTGCGGATGCGACTGGAGCAGATGCACCGTTGTCATGATCAGGTCGTCGAAGTCGAGGGCGTGCGCCTCCCGCAGCCGCCGCTGATAGAGCGTGTACGCCTCGGCCAGCGCCCGCTCGTTGGGCCCGGAGGCGCGGGCGGCGAAGGTTTCCGGATCGACAAGCTCGTTCTTCAGGTTGGAGACCTGGGCGGCCAGCCCCCGAGCGGGGTAGCGCTTGGGGTCGAGATCCAGTTCACGGGTGACCATCTGCATCAGCCGGCGGGAGTCGTCGGCATCGTAGATCGAGAAGGTCGACTTCAGACCGGCGTGCTCGTGCTCGGCCCGCAGGATCCGGACGCAGGCCGAGTGGAAGGTGGAAACCCACATCAGCCGGGCGCGCGGCCCGACCAGTCTGGCCACCCGCTCCTTCATCTCACCGGCGGCCTTGTTGGTGAAGGTGATCGCGATGATCTCGCCGGGATGCACGTCCCGGGCGGCGAGCAGGTAGGCGATCCGGTGGGTCAGCACCCGGGTCTTGCCCGAGCCCGCGCCGGCGACGATCAACAGCGGCGATCCCGCGTGCGTGACCGCGTCCCGTTGCGGACCGTTGAGGCCCTCCACCAGTTGCAACGGGTCGAGACGGCCCGGCGCGGCGGCCCGGCGCGGCGGCTGCTCGGGCGCGGGCGAGGACACGGGGATGTCGAAGAGAGGATGCATCGCAGGGCGAGTCTATGCCGCCGGCCCGACACCGCCCGCCCTGGCGGTGACTCAGCGCTCCCCACGCGCCGGACCGGGCCGCTGACAGCCGCGTTGTCGCAGCGTGTGACGGCCGTTCGCTTGCGCACCGGCCGACGCGGGCGGCATACTCGACGACATGTTCGATCAGCGCTTCTACTTTTACTACGGCACCGGGAGTCCGGCTGCCGTAGGTCGCGCCTGATCAATCAGACCTACGAAAGCCCCGGGCTCACGGAGCCCGGGGCTTTTTCGTCCCGGGATCCGGGCAGCGGGCACCAGACTCTGAGAGGTACCCGAAGATGTCAGACGTGATGGAACAGAGTGGCGTCCCGGCCGGTTCCGGCATGACCTCCGACCGCACCGGGGCGGCCGGCACACCCGACTCGGCGAAGCCGGGTACCGGAACCACGGAGCCGATGGCCGCGGCCCGGATCGTCGAGATCCGGACCCGGATCGACGAGATCGACCGGACGCTCATCGAGTTGTGGCAGGAACGGGCCGAGCTGTCCCGCGAGGTGGGCGCGACCCGGATGGCCTCCGGCGGCACCCGGCTGGTGCTCTCCCGCGAGCAGGAGATCCTGGAGCGGTTCCGCAGCGCCCTCGGCGCCGACGGCACCCAACTCGCCCTGCTGCTGCTGCGCGCCGGCCGTGGACCGCTCTGACCTGCCGCCCGCTGGGCAACTTCCTCGGGACACAGGAATCCGGGACGCCGGCCGCTGGTGATGGCCGACGCCCCGGATCACTGAGGAGGCACTTACCCTTACCGCCGCTCCCGTACGGATGGTCGGGGCGACGGCGTCTGTGCGGCTACTCCGTCGCGTGCACCACGTCGCGTACCTCGGCGAAGTGGCAGGCACTCGGGTGGCCGGACTTGTCGCGAACCTCCAACAGCGGCTCCTGCTCGGCGCAGATGTCCTGAGCCTTCCAGCAGCGGGTGCGGAACCGGCAACCCGACGGCGGGTTGGCCGGCGAGGGCACGTCGCCGGTCAGCACGATCTGGTCGCGCTGCCCACGCAGCGTCGGGTCCGGCACCGGCACCGCCGACAGCAGCGCCTGGGTGTACGGATGCGTGGGCGTCTCGTAGATCTCGTCCTCGGTGCCGATCTCGACGATCTTGCCGAGGTACATCACCGCGACCCGGTCGGCGATGTGCCGGACCACCGACAGGTCGTGGGCGATGAAGATGTACGACAGACCCAGCTCGTTCTGGAGCTTCTCCAGCAGGTTGATCACCTGGGCCTGGATGGAGACGTCCAGCGCCGACACCGGCTCGTCACAGAGGATGATCTCCGGGTTGAGCGCCAGGGCCCGGGCGATGCCGATGCGCTGCCGCTGACCGCCGGAGAACTGGTGCGGGTACCTGTTGATGTGCTCGGGGTTGAGACCGACCAGCTCCAGCAGCTCCTGCACCTTCCGCCGCCGCTGCCCCTTGGGCACCACGTCCGGGTGCACCTCGAACGGCTCGCCGATGATGTCACCGACGGTCATCCGGGGGTTCAGCGAGGTGTACGGGTCCTGCATCACCAGCTGGATGTTGCGCCGGCCCCGGCGCCGCTCCTCGGCACCGACCTTGGCCATGTTGCGGCCCTGCACGAACAGGTCACCGGAGGTCGGCGTCTCCAACCCGACGAGCATCCGGGCCAGGGTCGACTTGCCGCAGCCGGACTCGCCGACGACACCGAGGGTCTCCCCTCGGCGCAGTTGCAGGTTGACGCCGTCGACGGCCCGCACCGCGCCGATCTGCTTCTTGAAGACGATCCCCTGGGTCAGCGGGAAGTGCTTCACCAGGTCACGGGTCTCCAGCACGTAGTCACTCATCGCCCTTGACCTCCTTCCAGAAGTGGCAGGCCGACGTACGGCTCGGCGTCACCTGATACAGCGGCGGCCCCGGGTTCTGGCGGCAGACGTCCTGTGCGTACCGGCAGCGGGGGTTGAAGGCGCAGCCCGGCGGGATGTTGGTGAGCGCCGGGGGCAGGCCCTTGATGGCGCTGAGCTCCTGGCCCTTGAGGTCCAGACGCGGGATCGACTCCAACAGACCCTTTGTGTACGGGTGGGCCGGGCTGGCGTAGACGTCGTTCACGCCGGCTTCCTCGATGACCCGACCGGCGTACATGACCGAGATCCGGTCCGCCACGTCGGCGACCACACCCATGTCGTGGGTGATCAGCACCAGGGCCATGTTCCGCTCCTGCTGGAGCTCGGCCAGCAGGGCCATGATCTGGGCCTGCACGGTCACGTCCAGCGCGGTGGTCGGCTCGTCGGCGATCAGCACCTCGGGATCGAGCGCCAGCGCCATCGCGATCATGACGCGCTGCCGCATGCCGCCGGAGAACTGGTGCGGGTAGTCGTTCACCCGCTGCTTCGCCGCCGGGATCTTGACCAGGTCGAGCAGCTCGACGGCGCGGGCCTTGGCGTCCTGGCGGGACATGCCCCGATGCTTGCGGAACAGCTCGGCGAGCTGGAACCCGACGGTGAAGACCGGGTTCAGCGCGGAGAGCGCGTCCTGGAAGATCATCGCGATCCGGTTGGCGCGGACCTTGCGGCGCTGCGCCTCGGGCAGCTTGAGCAGGTCGACACCCCGGTAGAGGATCTCTCCACCGGTGATGAACCCGGGCGGGCTGTCCAGGATGCCCATGATCGCCTGAGCGGTCACGCTCTTGCCGCAGCCCGACTCGCCGAGGATCGCCCGGGTCTCGCCGGCCCGCACGTCGAAGCTCACCCCGTTGACCGCGTGTGCGATGCCGTTACGGGTACGGAACTCCACCTGGAGGTTCTTGACCTCCAGTGGCAGCGCGTTGGGGTCCAGGCCCGGCAGCGCGTCCAACTTGACGTTCACATCAGTGCTCATGCCTCACCGGAACTTCGGGTCGAGGGCGTCACGCAGGGCGTCACCCATGAGGATGAAGGACAGCACCGTGCCGATCAGCAGGCCGCAGGGGAAGAGCAGCAGCCACGGATCCTCCAGGAAGTAGACCTGGTGGGCCGAGATCATGATGCCCCACGACTGGGCCGGCGGCTGGAGCCCGACACCGAGGAAGGTGAGCGTGGCCTCCGCGGCGACGAACGAACCGAGCACGATGGTGGCGTACACCAGCATCGGGGCGATCGCGTTCGGCAGGACGTGCCGGAACATCAGCCGCGAGTTGCGGGCACCCACCGCCTTCGCCGCGTGCACGTAGTCCAGATCCTTCGAGGAGATCACGCTGCCCCGGATGATCCGGGCGATGGTCGGCCAGGCCAGCAGGAACAGCACCATCGTGATGGTCCAGATGTTCTGCCGCTTGATCACGGTGAGGAACACGATCGCGCCGAGCAGGAACGGCAGCGAGAAGAAGATGTCCATCACCCGGGAGATGATCGTGTCGACCCAGCCACCGTAGTAGCCGGCCAGTAGACCGAGCAGGCCGCCGACGATCACGATGGCGGAGGTCGCCATCACCGCGATCACCATCGACGGCCGGGCGCCGTAGATGGCGTGCGCGTAGTAGTCGCAACCGAGGAGGTCGAACCCGAAGGGGTGCTCCCAGCTCGGCCCGATGCGGGACCGGTCGGTGCTGCATGCACGCGGGTCCTGGCTGGTCCAGAGCTTCGGGAAGGCTGCCATCGAGCCGACCACGAGAATGTAGAGGGCAGCGATCACGAAGACCGGGTCGCGGACCAACTGCCGTCGGGCGTCCGCCCACAGGCTTGCGCTGCGCTCCTTGCCATCGCCGCCGGTCGTGGCCTCCGTCGTCGGGCCGTCACCCCCGACCGGCGCGCCACCGACGGCCGCACCCGCACTCGTCAGGTCACTCATGTCCACACCTCGTTTCGCTCCAGCCGGAGTCGGTCGGATGCCCCGCGTTCCGCATCGTCACCACGGTTCGGTCACTCATAGCGGATCCTCGGGTCGAGCACGGCGTACAGCAGGTCGACCAGCAGGTTGGCGATCAGAACGACAAGCACCAGCATGGTCACCACACCGACCACGACTGATGATTCGCCGCTCCGGGCGGAGAACGTCACCAGTCGACCGATGCCGGGAACGTTGAAGATCGTTTCGGTGACCACCGCACCCGCCATCGCCGCACCGATGTCGACGCCGAGGAAGGTGATCACCGGGATCAGCGAGTTGCGCAGCGTGTGCACGCCGATGACCCGCTTGTTCGTCAGGCCCTTGGCCTTGGCGGTCCGGACGTAGTCGGCCCGGATGTTCTCCATGATGCTGGTGCGGGTGAGCCGGGCCGTGGTGGCCAGCGACACCGCGCCGAGCACCATGCCGGGAATGATCAGGCTGGCGAACGGATAGTCGGCCTTGAAGCCGGGCGTGAAGATACCCGCAGAGATCAGATCGGGAACCCAGTCCTGGCCCCGTAGGACGTTGCCGAACTTGACCCCGACGAATTCCCGCACCACCACGCCGAGCACGAAGATCGGCACCGAGATGATGAAGACCGTGCTGATCTTGACCATGTAGTCGAGGAAGCTGCCGCCGCGCAGACCGGCCAGCACACCAGCGGCGATACCCACGACCGCCTCGAAGATGATCGCGATCACCAGCAGCTTGAGAGTGAACGGGATGGCGTCGGCCACCAGGTCCGTGACCTCACGCTGACGCAGGTTGATGCCGAAGTCGAAGCGGAAGAAGATGTTGCCCAGGCGGTCGAAGAAGAGACCCGGCTCCAAGCTGGTGCCCAGCCAGCCGTTGCCGTCCGCCGCTACGCGCCAGAGGCAGGGATCACCCTTGCGACTCAGGCATGGGTCACCGTAACCGAGCCGCTCGGTGAGCGCCTGCAACTGGGCGGGGGAGGGGGTCCGGTCGCCGAACATGGCCCGGACCGGGTTCCCGCTGAACTGGATGGCCAGCGAGGTGATGTAGTGAAGCAGGAACATGGTGCCCAGCACGGTGGGGATGAACTGGAGCAACCGTCGAATGACGTAGCGCCCCATCTCGGGGTCTCCTCTCGGCGCTGACGTGGCGGCAACGATCACCCTGGTGAGGTGACCGTTACCGCCACGTCGTATTACGGCTGGGTCAGGAGCCTGAAGCTCACTTCTACTTCAGAGAGGTCGCTGCGTAGTCCGCGTCGGAAACGGCGTTCCAGACGAACTGGTCGACGTTCTCGCTGTAGATGGCACCAACCTTGTTGAACCACATCGGGATGACCGGCAGGTCCTCACCGATCAGGTCCTCCGCCTTCTGGTAGGACGGGATCGCGGCCTGGATCGAGTCGGCCGAGTCACCCTCCTTCATCGCGGCGTCGAACGCGGGGTTGCTGTAGGTCGAGTTGTTGCTGCCCGAACCCGTGCCGTAGAGCGGGTAGAGGAAGGTCTCCATGAACGGGTAGTCCGGGCCCCAGCCGAGCCGGAATCCACCGGTGAACTTCTTCTGGTCCGCGGTCTCGAGGTACTCGGCGAACTGCAGGTTGACCTTCAGCTCGTAGTCGATACCCAGGGCGTCCTTGATCTGGTCACCGACGGCCTGCAGCCACCCCTCGTGACCGGCGCCGGCGTTGGCCCACAGGACCAGCTTCTCACCGGCCGGCCAGCCGCCAGCCTCGGCGAGCAGCTGCTTGGCCTTCTCGACGTCCTTGGTGCAGTACTTGCAGACGTCGGTGCGGGCACCCTCGAAGGTCGGGGCGACGAAGCCGGTGGCCGGGGTGAACCGGCCGTCGAAGACGGCGTCGATGATCGACTGGCGGTCGATCGACAGCGAGAGCGCCTGACGGATCCGCTTGTCCTTGAAGTTGTCCTGGTACAGCGGCATGCCGACGTAGGTGAAGCTGTCACCCGGCTGCTCGTACATGCGGTCGCCGTAGGTGGCCTTGGCCTCCTTGTAGCGGGCCGGCGGCACGGTGTACATCACGTCCAGCTCGCCGGCCTGGAAGGCGGCGTAACCGGCGTCGACGTCGGCGAAGATCTTGTACTCGATACGGTCCGGCTTGCCGGGCTCACCCTTCCAGGTGTCGCTGCGAACCACGTTGATCGCAACGTTGTGCTGCCAGCTGCCGTCCATCTTGTACGGGCCGTTACCGATCGGCTTCTCGTTGCAGGCCGCGATGTCGGCGATGCACGCCTCGGCCATCGGGAAGAAGCCCGGGTAGCCGATGGTGGTCGGGAAGCCGGAGAACGGAGCCTCCAGCTCGACGGTGAAGGTCAGGTCGTCGACCTTCTTGAGGCCGGAGAGCTCCTTGGCCTTCGGCTCCGGGGCCTTCTGCGGGCCGTCGCCGTCCGGGTCGGTGGACTGGACGTCCTTGATGCCGGCGATCCGCTTCATGAAGTAACCGTTGTTCTGGGTGTTCGGGCTGTAGGCCGCGAAGTTCCAGGAACGGATGAAGGCGTCAGCGTTGACGGGCTCGCCGTTGTCGAAGGTGTAGCCGCTCTTGATCTTGATGGTCCAGAGCTTCTGGTCGTCCGACTCGACCGACTCGGCCAGGTCCATCTCGACCGCGGAGGTCTGGGCGTTGTACTTCACCAGACCACGGAAGAGCGAACGGATCACGTACAGCGACGGCTCGTCGTCACCACCGGAGGGCGTCAGGAACGCCGGCTCCGCGTTGTAGACGCGCAACGTGCCGCCGGTCGAGCCGGCGTCGTCATTGTCGTTGTCGCTACTGCCGCCGCAGGCAGTGGCCAACATGGCGGTGGCGGTCGCCGCGACCGCCACCTTCAGGAATTTCCCGCGCATGGGAGTGCCTCCTCAGGGCGCTCGGCTCACGAGGGGGTTGTGAGGTGCCTGCCACTGTGACACCAAATGCGCCCAAGCCGGAAGGCGTGTTATCAAGCCGATACCCGCCCGGGACGGTGCCGACATCCGCCTGGAGGCGAATTCGTTTCACCCCAGATGCATGGTATGACCTGCCCGTCAACGGCTTTTCGCGCCCGAATGGGGGATTGGCAGGGGGGCGTTATTGATCTCTGTGACGGTGGGAAATCAGAACGTGAGTCCGGCCACTTGTAGCGGGAGGCTACCCGAAAGTAGGAGGCCGCAACCAGACGTCACGGCGCGCAGACGGGCCGGGTGACCGGCCCGTCGACCCCGCCGATCGGTCAGACGAGTCGCCGGTCCGCGGCCCACCGGGACAGCTCGTACCGGTTGGACATCTGGAGCTTGCGCAACACGTTCGAGACGTGCGTCTCCACCGTCTTGATCGAGATGTACAGCTCCCGGGCGATCTCCTTGTACGCGTACCCACGGGCCAGCAGCCGCAGCACCTCGCGTTCGCGGTTGGTCAGCTGGTCCAGCTCGGGATCCGCGACCGGGGCGTCCGGGCGGGCGGCGAAGGCGTCCAGCACGAAGCCGGCCAGCCGTGGACTGAACACCGCGTCCCCGTCGGCCACCCGGCGGATCGCCGCGGCCAGCTCGTCCGGGGAGATCGTCTTGGTCACGTAGCCCCGGGCACCGGCCCGGATCAGCCCGATCACGTCCTCTGCGGCGTCGGAGACGCTGAGCGCCAGGAAACGCACCTGCGGGTGGCTGCGCCGCATCGCCTCCAGCACCGCCCGACCGCCGCCGTCCGGCATGTGTACGTCGAGCAGGACGACGTCGGGTTCGGTGGCGGCGATCCGGCTGACCGCCTCGGCCACCGTGCTCGCCTCGCCGACCACCTCGACGTGTGCCCCCAGCTCAGCGCGGACACCGGCCCGGAACATGGCGTGGTCGTCGACCAGAAACACCCGCAACCGCTGTGCTCCGGCGTCGTTCGGCTCCACCGGTCGCGTCGACTGCTCAGCCATCATCTGTCCCTCTCCGCAGTGGCCGAGTCCCGGGCGATCGGCAAGATCAACCGGACCTCGGTCCCCTCCCCCGGCCGGGAGCGGATCTCCGCCCGGCCGCCGTGCCGCTTCATCCGTCCGATGATCGAGCCTCGGACCCCGTGCCGGTGATCCTCCACGGTATCCGGGTCGAACCCGGCACCCCGATCCCGTACGAAGACACTGACCTGTTCGGGTTCGACCTCGGCGTACAGCGAGACGGTCTGCACCCCGGCGTGCCGAGCGGCGTTCACCAGCGCCTCGCGGGCGGCGGCGACCAGCGCGCCCACCCGTTCGTCGGTCTCCCGGTCGCCGACCACCACCGCCTCGACCGTGATCGCGAAGGTGTCCTCGACCTCGGCCGCCGCCTGCTCCAACGCCGCCGCGAAGCGTTCCGTCGGCGACGCGGTGGGCTTGTAGAGCCAGTTGCGCAACGAGCGCTCCTGGCCCCGGGCGAGCCGCTGCACCATCTTGACGTCACTAGCGTTGCGCTGGATCAACGCCAGGGTGTGCAGCACCTGGTCGTGCACCATGGCCGCCAGCTCGGCCCGCTCCTGCTCGCGGATGCGGCCCTCCCGCTCCGACCGGAGCTGGTTCCAGGTCCGCCAGAGCACCGGCGCGGCCACCACTCCCACCCCGGCCAGCCCGACCAGGGCGAAGATGACCCCGTTGACCACGGCATCGAGGTTCTGGGCCGGGGAGTACACGGCGGCGACCCCGATGATGCCGACCGCGACCAGCACCCCACCACCGACGAAGCGGAGCACGAAGGCCCGCCGGTCGCTCTCCTCGACCACCGCGCTGAGCCACGGCACCGGCATCGACTCGTTCCACTGACGCCGCCGCTCCGGCCCGGACTGGTGCCATATCACTCCGGCGCCGACCGCGATGATCGCGACCAGCCAGCCGGCCGTGCCGGCCACCCCGACCGAGTCGAAGACCAACACCTGGATCAGCAGTACGCCCAGCCCGATCGCCACGAACGGCAGCAACTGGGTGACGTCCCGACGCGGTGGCGCCGCGGTGTCACCGGGACGCAGCGGGACGACGGCCCAGAAGGCGGCGTACAGCAGCAGACCGAGACCGCTCAGGCCGAGCAGCACCATGAAGGCGACCCGGACCCGGACCACCGGAACACCGAGGTGCTCGGCGATGCCAGCGGCCACCCCGGCGGCCATGCGGTCCTTCGGGTCTCGGTAGAGACGGGGTGGCTGACTCACGGTACTGATCACGGACTCCCTGGGCAGGACCTGCGCCGGATACGCTGGGGTTGCGGCCCAGATTGATCGTCACACGCAGGGCGAACGGTCGACCACGGGGACGCCCCGGAGATTGCGGGCCGCAGGATCTCAGGGTGGGGTCAGGGTCGCATCCTGAGGTCGTTCGGGCATCGGGCCGCGCAGGATCGAAGACATGACCGACGACGCTGCGCAGCCGAACCGACCGGAGCCGACGGACGCGGGCACGACACCGCCGACCGCGTCGCCCGGCGCGGCCGCCGCACCGGCGGGCGCGACCGGGGACGGCGCGGCAGCACCGGGCACCCCACCGATGCCCAGCGCGCAGACCGCCTCCAGCGCCCCCACAGCGCCCGCCGGGCCCGGGCCGGCAAGCGCTCCCGGGTACGACCAGACCGCACCACCCCCCGGTGGCGGCTCGCCCGGCACCCCACCGCCCCCTGGCGGCGGCTCGCCCAGCGCCCCACCGCCTCCCGGCGGTGCCGGGGGACCCTATGGAGGTGCCGGCGGATCGTACGGAGGTGCCGGCGGACCTCACGGAGGTGCGGGGTTCACCTCGCGGTACGGGCTCGTCCGTCCTCGCGACGGTCGCTACCTGGCCGGCGTCTGCGCCGCCATCGGCCGGGCCACCAACACCGATCCGGTGCTCTGGCGGGTGCTGCTCGCGGTGCTCGGCTTCTTCGGTGGCGTCGGCATCCTGATCTACGTCATCGGCTGGTTGATCATCCCGGGTGAGGGCGACACGGCCTCGCCGGTCGAGTCGATGCTGGGCCGGGGCAGGTCCAGCATGTCCCCGGTCACCGTGATCGTGCTCAGCGTCCTGGTCGCGGTGGCCTTCGGCTACATCGTCACCGACGCGTTCCGCGCGGTGCTGCTCGGCGCGGCCATCCTGGTCGGCGGGGCGTTGCTGCTCAACCGCCAGCAACACCAGCCGCAGCCCGAGCCGACGCCGATGACCACACCGCCGAGTGCACCGGTCCCGCCGGTCAGCTATCCCGCCCCCAGCGTGTACTCACCGGCGTACGCCGCCAGCACCCAGACCAGGACCCACATCCCGCCGTACGTCCCGCCCTACAGCCCGGTCCCCCCGCCGGGTACGCCCTCCACCGCAGCGCCGAGAGAACCGAACATGCCTCCCTCCCCCACGCCGCCCTGGCCGACGACGAGCACGCAGAGCGCACCGCTGGGTCCGCCGCCCCCCGCACCGCTACCGCCGACGTACCGTCCCCCGTTCGCCCCGCACGGCCCGTACGCCGGGCGGACCATGGCACCGCCACCGCCGCAGGCGCCGCCCAAACCGCCGAAGAAGCCACGCGAGCGGTCCGCCCTGGGCGCGGTGACGTTCTCGCTGATCTTCGTCGCGCTGGGTCTGGTGGTCGTGCTCGACCTGCTGAACGTCTTCCGGATCGGCGCCTCGGCCTACTTCGCGGCGGCGCTCGCCGTGATCGGTCTCGGCCTGCTGGTGGGTACCTGGTTCGGTCGGGCCCGCTGGCTGATCGCGCTCGGCCTGGTCACCGCCGCGGCGCTCGCGGTGGCGACCGTCGCCGAGTCGTACAACCGGCTCGGTGGCATCGACGGCGCGGTCGTCTGGGCCCCGACCAACCACCGCGAACTGGCGCTGCGGTACGAGCAGAGCTTCGACGACGCGGTGCTCGACCTGCGCGCGATCGACTTCAGCCAGCTGGACACCGAGGTCACCGTCGTCATCAACTTCGGTGAAGCCACCGTGCTGGTGCCCCCGAACGTGGACGTGACGACCGTGACCCAGGTCACCGCCGGTGACGCGGACATCTTCGGTGAGCAGCGCGGCTGGGGCCGGGACAACCACCGCAGGGAGATCGTCGATCTCGGTCCGGACGGGCCGGGTGGCGGAAAGCTACGCCTGAACCTGCACGTGAACGCCGGAAAGATGGAGGTGACCCGATGAGGGCACACCGCACCGACCTGGTGTCGTTCGCCTTCGGGCTGCTCTTCGTCGCGCTCGCCGCGTGGTGGCTGCTCGCCCAGGTGGTCGGCCTCGTGCTGCCACCGGTGGGCTGGTTCCTCGCCGGCGGGCTGATCCTGATCGGTCTCCTCGGTCTCGTCGGCGCGCTGCGTTCCAGCAAGCAGGCCAACCAACCGGAGCAGCCCGGTCCGGGCACCGAAGACTCGGGCACGGCCGGTACCGACGGGCACGAGGCGACGGACGCCCAGCGACACGAGGGCTCGGGTACGGGCACCGATGTGGACCGGAGCACCGATGACGACCGTACGCTCGATCTGGCCGACGACGCGGACCTGCCGCGGCGGCGAGGCCCGGCTGCCTGACCATGCGACAGCGGCGGTGGGCCGCCTATGCTGGCCGGTGTGCTCCCGCCATCGCCGGCCGGCCCACGTCGCGGGGCATCCCGCGCGGGTCAGCCGGTCCGCGCGGGCCGCTCGCGGCCGGGCCGACCTCGCCGCCGGGCGGTGATCTCGCGTCAGTCGCCTCTATCCCGTCAGGAGCCCGTTGCAGATGACCCAGTTCCCCGGCGTGCGTGCCGCCGGCCGGTCCGGCCCGGTCCGCCTCGGCGAGCGTGCCGCCCGCACCCTCGTCGCCGAGCTCGCCCGGATCAACGACCCCAAGGCCGCGCTGCTGGTCGGCGCGGCACCGGAGTCCGCGGTGCTGGCCGCGGCCATCGAAGCGCTGCTGCCTGGCGACACCCTCACCGTGGTGCCGGCCGAGTCGGTCAGCCCCACGGCCCTGCGTGAGCACGTCAGCGCCCAGGGACGCTGGGTCGCCGATCGGGTCCGCGTGGTGGACAGCCTCGCCGAAGCCGAGCCGGCCGCGGTGGTCGTGGCCGGTGAGGCGCTGGCCGGCACCGCCGAGGAGGCGCGCGCGACCGTCGAGACGCTTACCAAGTACCTGGCCGACGGCGCGGTGTTGAGTGTGGCCACCGCCGTCGGCCGGACCGCCGGTGCCGCCGCCGAGTTGGAGCGCCAGGGCGCGCTGCACGGTGTCGGTGTCGACCTGGTGCTGCGAAACCCGGAGCCGGTACGCGTGTTCCGGCTCCGTTTCACCCCGACGGACGCGGCGGCGGCGGAGCGCCTCGCCCCGGCCTACCGGCCGTCGAGCGTGCCGGTGACCCGCGGCATGCACATCGACTCCAACGGCGTGGCCGCCGCCGGCATCGCCGTCGGGTTGGCCGCGCTGACCCGGCTGGCCCGGCCGAAGTCCAAGCTGTGGCTGGTGCCCGCGCTGGCCGCCGCGCCGGTGGCCGCCTTCTTCCGGGACCCCGAGCGGGATGTGCCGGAGGACCCGTCGGCGGTGGTCGCCGCTGCCGACGGCAAGGTCCTGTCGGTCCAGCGGCTGCACGACGAGCGCTTCGGCGACGGCGAGTTCCTGCGGATCGCGGTCTTCCTGTCGGTGCTCGACGTGCACGTCAACCGTTCCCCGGTGGCCGGCAAGGTGGTCGACTACTTCGTCGCCGACGGCGGCTTCGTCAACGCGATGAAGCCGGACGCGGAGCACAACGTGGCCGCGTACACGGTGCTGGACACCACGCACGGCACGGTGGTGGTGGCGCAGCGGACCGGCCTGATCGCCCGGCGGATCGTGCAGCGGGCGCCGATCGGCACCCTGCTGGCACGCGGCGAGCGGTTCGGGCTGATCCGGTTCGGCTCGCGTACCGACGTCTACCTGCCCGTCGAGGCCGCGGACCCGCTGGTCGGGCCGGGCGACAAGGTGGTCGGCGGGTCGACCGTCATCGCCCGCTGGCGCTGATCGGAAGCGAACGACAAAGGGCGCCGCGGTCGACCGCGGCGCCCTTTCGTCGGTACGGAGATCAGATGGTGCGACGCTGGTGCAGCCAGAGCAGCGGCCCGCTGATCAGGTAGCCCACCACGATCAGGCCGAAGGTGAGCCGCACGTCGATCAGCGCGCCGATCACCGGAGCGAGCCAGAGCCACGGCGGCAGCTTGACCAACCGGGCGAGCTTGGCGTACGGGAAGCTGCTGACCATGGTGAAGGCGAGCAGCGCCACCCCGGCGATCTGCACCGCGCCCGGCACCGGCAGACCGATCACCACCATCAGGGCGAGCACGGCCGCCGCCATCGTGGTGGGTACGCCACTGAAGAAGCGGCCGTCCTGGGGCGAGACGTTGAACCGGGCGAGCCGGATCGCGGCGCAGGCGGCGACGAGCGCGGCGGCCACTCCGGCGGCAGCCGTCGGCACCTCACCGGCGAGCGAGGCGTAGACCACCACGGGCGCGGCGAGGCCGAAGGAGCACATGTCGGCCAGCGAGTCCATCTGGGCGCCGAACGGGCTGGAGACGCCGAGCTTGCGGGCCAGCGCGCCGTCGAGTCCGTCGAAGGCGACGCAGGCGATGAGGAGCAGGGCGGCGACCCGTACATCGCCGTTCATGGCGATAAAGATCGCGTTGATGCCGAGCACCAGGCTGGCCAGGGTGCAGGCGTTGACCAGGGCGAACTTCACCCGACGGGCGATTGTCCGCTCGCCGGGCAGCAGCGGTGCGGCGCTGACCGTGGCGTCGTCCGTCACCGGGGTTTCGACACGGGGAGCCGGCCCGATCGCCGCGGGGGCGATCGTCTCGATCCGGGTCCGGTGGAACCGCTGCAGGCCGTAGCGACGGCGGGGACGATCCGAATACCGGGGCTCGGGCAGGGCATCGGTCGCGCCGTGCAGCTCGCCATCGCGGCGGCCGACGCGGACCAGCAGGACCTGACGGGCCAGGCTGCCGCTGCGGCGCAGCGGGCCCGTCCAGCTTCGCCCTGCGGGACGCGGGCTGTCAGTCGTACGACGCCGGCGCCAGGGGGCTCTCGGCACGCTTCCTCCATCACCGGATCAGCTGGCCGCCCGTGCGGGGCGGGTGTCCGGCTGTCTCGTTGCCGGACCGTTCGGGCCCGGCAGCCCATTTTGCGGAGTACACCATCGCATAGGCGAGTGGGGATTGGCGATAGCTGCCGGCGGTACTTATATCTCCCCTAACCACGCGAACCGCACGGTTATTCCCATCTAGGGCCTCATCGCCCGTTTTCCTCCCTCGACCCTTCTCCCGACTGTACCGGAGATCGCCTTCCGGGGCCGCCGGGCGACCGGTGAGGCCCGGTCGGCCATCCGGCTCACCCGACGGTCGCGACAGCCTCGGCGGCGATCTCCGTCAACGGAAGTTCGCGCAGCTCGGCCGGGGTGAACCAGGCCGAACGGGCGGTGGAGCCGCCAGCCATCTCGGTCACCGCCGGCTCGGTCGGGCGGTCGACCAGCACCCGGTAGACGACGCGGATGCCGTGCCAGTCGATGGGGTAGCCCTCCGGCCCGAGCGCGGCCGGATTATGCAGGTTGTCCACCCCGATGAGTTCGGTCACCCGACCCAGTTGGCCGGATTCCTCGACCAGTTCGCGTAGCAGTGCGGTGACCGGCTGCTCACCGTGGTCCGTACCGCCGCCGGGCAGATGCCACTGCCCGGCGCCCGGGTAACCGTCCGCGATCAACGCCAGGAGCACGCGCCCGGCCGGGTCGGACACCAACCCGTACGCCCCGAAGCGCTGCCGCCGAGCCGCAACCGGTGCGGCGAACGGCTCCCGCCGACGCAGCGCGCCGGAGGGCAGCGGCACGACCGGCAGGCCCAGCGCCTCGGCGGTGAACGGCAGCAGCGGCAACCCGGCCACCTCGTCCGGCGGCAGCCAGCGCGCCAGATCGGTGGTGCCGTCCCGCTCGCCGCGCAGCGTGCCACCCACGGCCGTCACGTCGAACAGCACCCGATCGGTGTGCAGGGCGACCCCCAGGTCGGGGTAGGGCGTCACATCGGCGACCACCGCCCGCAGCCCGGTCACCTCGACGGCGAGCCCGGTCTCCTCGGCGACCTCACGCAGCACCGCCCGCGCCGGATGCTCGGCATGCTCCAGGCCGCCGCCCGGCAGCGACCAGACGCCGGGAAAGTCGGCCCGGTCGGACCCCCGCACGAGCAGCACCCGCCCGTCGGGGTCCCGCAGCACGCCGTACGCCCCCACCCGCCGTACCTGCTCCACACCGACCCCCGCCTGCACGACCGTCTCCGGCCGCCCGGCCGCCGTCGATCACGAAGTTGTCGCCACCTGTCGGGGGCGTGCCCCGACAATAACTTCATGATCGCGCGGCCGGGCGCGGAGTGTGCGGTGGTCAGGTGAGGCGGGCGGCCTGGACGGCCTCGGCGGTCACCTCGGTGAGGCGGTCGGTCGGCAGGGCACCGAGTTCCTCGCGGGCGAACCAGCGGGCCTCACAGGTGGAGCCGCCGACGTCGGCGACCGTGGGCGGGGCCGGCTTGTCGACCACCACCCGGTAGAAGGCACGTACGCCGTGCCAGTCGATCGGGTAACCCTCCGGGCCCAGGGAGGCCGCGTCCCGGTGGCTGGCGACACCGAGCAGCCCGATCAGCCGCCCGGTCTGCCCGGTCTCCTCGACCAGTTCCCGGATCAACGCGGCACCCGGCTGCTCGCCGTAGTCGGTGCCGCCGCCCGGCAGATGCCAGCAGCCGGCACCCGGGTAACCGTCGGAGACCCGGGTCAGCAGCACCCGGCCGTCCGGATCGGTGACCACGGCGTACGCGGCGAAACGCTGCGCCCGGTGCAGGCCGTCGGGACCGGGTACCGCGTAGAAGGAGGGGAACTCCGGCGGCTCGTCGGGCACGATGTCGGCCGAGGAAGTGGGCAGCCCGAGGGCCCGCGCGGTGAACGAGCGCAGGGGCAGTTGCCGGGCCTCCTCGCGGGTGAACCAGCGGGCCAGGTCGGTCGGCCGGTCGACCCGGTCGGTAAGCGAGCCACCCCGGACCGAGACCTGGTAGACCAGCCGGTCGGTGTGGATGGTGATGCCGCGCTCGGGCAGCGCCCGCATGTCGGCAAGGACGTCCTGAAGGCTCGCGACGGAGACCGACAGCCCGGTCTCGGCGGCGGTCTCCCGGACGACGGTGTGCTGAGGGTCCTCACCGTGGTCGACCGCCCCACCGGGCAGAGACCACGTACCGGGGGTGCCGGAGCGCTCCGATGCGCGAACCAGCAACACTCGGTCTACCGAATCAGTACAGACTGCGTATGCCGCGATCCTGCGGAGCGGCTCCAGCATGGTGGTCACGGAGCCAAATTCTCCCCGCGACCCGTTAACGGCGCGGAAAAGAGTCGGATTCCTGACTTCCTACTTACCCCTGAGGCGCGAGTCAGGGTATTGATCCGGGCGGTCACCGAGGTCGATGCGCCCCGAGACGCGGACCGTGGAGACATGACTTCCACACCCCACGCCCCGTACAAGCAACTGCGCCGCCCGACCACCGACCGGATGGTCGCCGGGGTGGCCAGCGGCGTCGGCCGCTACCTCGGCGTCGACCCGACCCTGGTCCGGGTCGTCTTCGCGGTCGGCACCCTGCTCACCGGCGGGATCGCCGCACTGGCGTACCCGATCATGTGGTTCCTGATGCCCGCGGAGCCGGCCAGCGCGCCGGCCTGGCCGCACCCGACGGGCGTCCCGCCGCAGGGCCCGGCCGGCGGTCCGCCGCACGCCGGACCGGCAGGACCCGCCCCGCACCCGGCGTGGCCCTACGCCCCACCCGGCACACCGACCACGCAGTACGGGCCGGTCCCGCACGCCGCACAGCACGGCCCGGTCCCGCCCGCCACGCAGCACGGGCCGGTGCCGCCTGTGGCGCAGCACGTGCCGTCTGTCGCGGCGGCGACCGGTACCGCGCCGGACGCGACGCAGGAGAGCGCGCCGACGGTACGGATCGCCACCGCCGAGGGCACCGCGCCGACCAGGCCCGAGGCGGCTGCTCAGCCGCCGGCCTGAGTCGGCGTCACTCCCACTCGATGGTGCCCGGCGGCTTGCTGGTCACGTCCAGGACCACCCGGTTCACCTCGGCGACCTCGTTGGTGATCCGGGTGGAGATCCGGGCGATCACGTCGTAGGGCAGGCGCGACCAGTCGGCGGTCATGGCGTCCTCGCTGGAGACCGGGCGCAGCACCACGGGGTGACCGTAGCTGCGCCCGTCGCCCTGCACGCCGACGCTGCGTACGTCGGCCAGCAGCACCACCGGGAACTGCCAGACGTCGCGGTCCAGACCGGCGGCGCTCAGCTCCTGCCGGGCGATGAAGTCGGCCCGGCGCAGCACGTCCAGACGCTCCTGGTCGACCGCGCCGATGATCCGGATGGCCAGGCCGGGGCCGGGGAACGGGTGCCGCCAGACCATCGCCTCGGGCAGGCCGAGTTGCAGGCCGAGGGTACGGACCTCGTCCTTGAACAGCGTGCGCAGCGGCTCGACCAGGGCGAACTTCAGGTCCTCGGGCAGCCCGCCGACGTTGTGGTGGCTCTTGATGTTGGCGGTGCCGGTGCCGCCACCGGACTCGACCACGTCCGGGTAGAGGGTGCCCTGCACCAGGAACTCCACGTCACCGTGTGAGGCGATCTCCCGGGCGGCGGCCTCGAAGACCCGGATGAACTCCCGGCCGATGATCTTCCGCTTCTGCTCCGGGTCGGTCACCCCGGCGAGCGCACCGAGGAACCGGTCGGCCGCGTCGACCACCTTGAGCTTGATGCCGGTGGCCGCGACGTAGTCCTTCTCCACCTGCTCGGCCTCACCGGCGCGCAGCAGACCGTGGTCGACGAAGACGCAGGTGAGCTGGTCACCGACGGCCTTGTGCACAAGCGCGGCGGCGACCGCAGAGTCCACCCCGCCGCTGAGGCCGCAGATGACCTCCTTGTCGCCGACCTGCTCGCGGATGCGGGCCACCTGCTCGTCGATGATGTTCTGAGGCGTCCAGGTGGGCTCGATCCCGGCGATCTCGTACAGGAAGCGGGTCAGCATCTCCTGCCCGTGCGCGGTGTGCCCCACCTCGGGGTGGAACTGCACACCGGCCCGCCGACCGGCCACGTCCTCGAAGGCGGCGACCGGTGCACCGGCGGACTCGGCGGTCACCGTGAAGCCCTCCGGCGCCTCGGTGACACAGTCGCCGTGGCTCATCCAGACCGGAAGGTCGGCCGGCAGGTCACGGAGCAGTACGCCCGGTTCGAGCAGGCGGGGGCGTAGCGGCGTGCCGCCGTACTCCCGGTTGCCGGTGCGCGCCACCGTGCCGCCCAGGGCCTGCGCCATCGCCTGGAAGCCGTAGCAGATGCCGAAGACCGGCACCCCCGCCGTGAACAGCCCGCCGTCCACCTGCGGGGCGTCGGGCGCGTAGACGCTGGCCGGACCGCCGGACAGGATGATCGCGGCCGGGTTCTTGGCCAGCATCTCGGCCACGGGCATGGAGTGCGGGACGATCTCGGAGTAGACCCTGGCCTCACGCACCCGGCGCGCGATCAGCTGGGCGTACTGGGCACCGAAGTCGACCACGAGGACAGGACGCGGCAGGCTCATGTGCAGCAAGCCTACCGACAGTCACCCCCTCCCCCACCCCCACCCCACCCT
>NZ_PNOZ01000055.1:0-43437 GCF_002879555.1 Verrucosispora sp. ts21
GGGGTGGGAGGCTTGGGTGAGGGTGTGGGCTAGGGGGTGGAGGTCCGGCTCGGTAAGGGGGCTGACGGTGAGGCGTAGGGCGGGTGGGCTGGCGATGCGGAAGAGGGCGCCGGGGGCGGCGAGCCAGCCGGCGTCGCGCAGCACGGTGGAGGCGACGGTTTCGTCGGTCACCGGCACCCACACGTTGAGGCCGCTGCGGCCGTGTGCGGTCAGGCCGCGTTCGACGAGGGCGTCGATGAGTCCGCGGCGACGGCGTTCGTAGCTGTCGGCGGCCCGTTCGATCAGGGCGGTCACCGCCGGGTCGCGCCAGAGGGACAGCACCAGCCGTTGCGCCACGGTGGAGACCCAGCCGGTGCCGACCCGGGTACGGCCGGCCACCCGGGCCACCGTCGTCTCGTCCCCGGCCAGCACGGCCAGGCGCAGGTCGGGGCCGAAGGGTTTGCTCACCGAGCGGACGAAGGCCCAGTGGGCGGTCGCCCCGGCAAGCGGGTGCAGCGGTACGCGGGCCAGTTCGGCGGCGTGGTCGTCCTCGATCAGCAGGACGTCGGCACGGCCGGCGAGCAGGGCACGCAGGGCGGCGGCGCGGTCGGCGGAGACGGCGGCGCCGGTGGGGTTCTGGGCACGGCTGGTCACGATGAGCGCCCGGGCACCGGCCGCGAGCGCGGCGGCGACGCCCGCGACCAGTGGGCCGTCGTCGTCGAGCGGTACGCCGATCGGGCGCATGCCGAGGGCGGCGATGAGGTCGAGCTGATTGGCCCAGCCGGGATCCTCCACCGCGACGGCGTCACCGGGGCGCAGGTGGGCGGTGAGGAGTCGTTCGATGCCGTCGAGCGCGCCGCCGCTGAGGGTCAGTTCGGTGGCGGGCACGCCGTCGGCGGCGAGTCGCTGGCGGGCCGCCTCGGCGAACTCGGGCAGCGTGCCGGCATCGGAGTAGCTGATGGCGGGGCCGATGGTGTCGGCGAGCGCGGCGAGGTGGGGGCCGAGCGGCGGCAGCAACCGCGCGTCGGGTTCGCCTTTGGACAGGTCGCGCAGCCCGGCGGCGGGTGGGGGGCGTAGTGCGGCCCGGCGGGCGGCCACCGGCGGGCGGGGGCGGACCCGGGTGCCGTGCCGGCCGGCGGTGACGATGAGTCCGCGTTGGCGCAGTTCGGCGTAGGCGCGGGAGACGGTGGCCGGGCTGACGGCCAGGTCGGCGGCGAGGGCGCGTACCGGTGGTAGCGGGTCGCCGGGGGCGAGGGCGGCGTCGCGGATGCCGGACTCGATGCTGGCGGAAATCTCGGCGGCTGTCGCACCGCTCACCTGATATCGTGCTGACACAAATTCAGCATTGTACTAGAGCAAAGGTGGGAGCATGTACGCGCCGACCGCCCGCACCACCGCCAGTCGCTCCCGGGAGCGGATGAGTTACGACCGCGCCGCCGCCCACGCCGTCCTCGACGAGGCGTACCACTGCGCCCTCGGGTTCACTGTGGACGGTGAGCCTCGGGTGCTGCCCACCCTGCACGTACGCCTCGGTGACACGCTCTACCTGCACGGCTCCACCGGCAGCCGGCCGCTGCTGGCCGCCCGCGGTGACGGGCTGCCGGTCTGCGTGGCGGTCACCCTGCTCGACGCCCTGGTCTACGCCCGCTCGCAGGTCCACCACAGCGCCAACTACCGCTCGGTCATCGCGCACGGCACGGCCCGACTGGTCACCGACGTCGCCGAGAAGGCCGAGGTGCTGACCGCCCTGGTCGACAAGGTCGGTGCCGGTCGCGCGGCGGACAGCCGACCGCCGAACCGGCGGGAACTGGCCGAGACCGCCGTGCTGGCGTTGCCGTTGACCGAGGTCTCGGTACGTTCCCGTGCCGGTGGCGTCAGCGAGGAGCCGGCCGACCACGCGCTGCCGCACTGGGCCGGGGTGATCCCGCTGCGGCTGACGGCGGGCCTGCCCGAGCCGGACGTCGGGGTCACCGTGCCGGTGCCGCCCTATCTGCGGCCAACCCTCACCGGCGCACACCCGGAACCAGCCCACACCGCGTGGCACGAGCCGGTGGTGCTGCGCGGCGAACACGTGCTGCTGGAACCGCTGGACCTGGCCCACGCCGACGAGTTGTTCACCGCGACCGCCGACCCGCAGGTGTGGCAGCACCTCGGGTCGCCTCAGCCGACAACCGTCGACGAACTGGCGGCCGCTGTCCGCGCCTATCTGGGTGCCTGGCAGCGGGGTGAGCAGGTGCCGTGGGTGCAGCGCTGCGCGGTGACCGGCGCGGTGGTCGGCACCACCTCGTACTACGAGATCGATCCCGAACGGCGGTCGGTGGCGATCGGGCACACCTTCCTCGGTCGGCCGTGGTGGCGTACCCGAATCAACACCGAGGCCAAGCTGCTGCTGTTGGAGCGGGCCTTCGGCGACCTGGGGGCGGTGCGGGTGGTCTGGCACACCGACATCCGCAACGAACGTTCCCAGCGCGCCATCGAGCGGCTCGGGGCCATCCGCGAGGGCGTGCTGCGCAAGCACCGCCTGCGCCCGGACGGCTCGTGGCGGGACACCGTCCAGTATTCGATGACCGTCGAAGAGTGGCCGAATGCACAGGTCAGGCTGCGGGAAAGGCTTCGCGCGAAGGCGCCTTCGGCCTGATGATGTCCAGCGTGCTGGGGATCACCGACATCTGGACGTACGTGCTGGGCACCGTGGCCATCGTGCTGCTGCCCGGGCCCAACTCGCTGTTCGTACTCTCCACCGCCGCGCGACGCGGGGTGGGCACCGGTTACCGGGCGGCGGCCGGGGTGTTCGTCGGCGACGGGGTGCTGATGTTCCTCTCCGCCGCCGGGGTGGCGTCGCTGCTCAAGGCGTACCCGCCGGTCTTCCTCGTGATCAAGTACGCGGGTGCGGCGTACCTGGGCTATGTCGGGTTGACCATGCTGCGCGCGGCCTGGCGGCGCTGGCGGGACCGCAACGATCCCACCACCCCGCGCCTGATCGACGCCGCGCAGCCGGCGGAGATGCGCAGCCCGTTCCGCAAGGCGCTGGTGATCAGCCTGCTCAACCCGAAGGCGATCCTGTTCTTCGTCTCGTTCTTCATCCAGTTCGTCGACCCGACCTACCCGTGGCCGGCGTTGTCGTTCCTGCTGCTCGGCCTGATCGCCCAGGTGACCAGCGCGCTCTACCTGACCGCGTTGATCTTCGCGGGCACCTTCCTGGCCGCCCAGTTCCGCCAGCGTCGCCGGCTCTCCGCCGGCGCGACCACCGCCGTCGGCGCGCTCTTCCTCGGCTTCGGCGTCAAGCTCGCCCAGGGCTGAGGTGCAAGGAAGGGCACCTTGTTAACGCCTGAGGTAGTGAAAGGGCCCCCTGTTAACACCTCGGCTCGGCTCAACACCTCGGCTCGGCGGCTCGGCGCGCGGGCGGAAGGGTCAGGTGCCGTCGCCGCCGGTGCCGGCACCACCGGCCGTGCCACCGAGGCCGTAGCCGGGCGGGATCGGCTGGTCGGGCGGGCGGCTGACGTGGGCGGACTCGTTGATGCTCGCCGACCAGTCGGCGTGCGCCGCGGCGGCGGCGTGCCGGTTGATCGTCTCGCGTAGCCAGCCGTCGACCGTGGCGGTCCAGTCCCGCTTGTCGGCGTCGACGTGCCAGATCCGGAACCGGCTGATGCTGGTGTGGGTGATGCCCGCCAACGCCAGCCGACGGTCGCACCAGAGGATCACCTCAAGGCCGGCGGAGTTGGTCACGAAGATCACCTCCAGTTCGGTGATCGGCCCGGCGTAGAGCGGGCCGACCCAGAACCCCCACCGCTGGTGCAGGGGCAGCGTCTGCTCCACCCCGGGCAGCCGGCCGTCGATCAGACCGGACTGCCGCGCACTGAAGCCGAGGGTGTCCAGTGCGCCGAGGATGTGCTGCTGGGTGGGGAGCGGGTGGACGAAGATCGGCACCATCGCGCCCTGGTCCAGCGCTGGTTCGATGGCCACCTCGGTGCGCAGCCCCATCCGCAGGCTGAGCAGCGGTACGCCGCCGAGCGTGGTCACCGGGGTCTCCCAGGGCAACGGGAACTCGAACGGGATCGACCGGGCCCGGCCCGCCCGCAGGACCAGCGCGTCGGACACCTGCGCCTGATGGAACTGCACCAGGCGGCGGGGCGCCTCCGGGTCGTCCGGCTCGACCGTGCTGACCAGGCCGAGCCGGACGTGGTAGACCGGCACGTCGACGGAACCGGCGATCAGGTTCACCCGCCCCGGCAGCCGTAGGCCGGGGCGGGTGCTCGGATTGGCCAACGCGGTCTGCACCGTCAGGCCCGTACCGCCCGGTGACACCCCCGTCAGCCGCATCCGCGTCGCTCCTACCTCAGCCGGCGTACCGCACGCGGGATCGTGTCGGTTTCGTCGTCGAACTCACCGATGACCTCCTCCAGCAGATCCTCCAGGGCGACGAAGCCGACCGGTCGGGTCGGACCGGCGCCGTTGCGGACCATGGCCAGTTGGGACTGGCGGGCCCGCATCACGGCCACCGCCTCGGTCACCGTCGCCGTGTCGGGCAAGGTGATCGCGTCGTTCATCAGATCCGCTGCGGTGGCATCGGGCCGGACGGCGGCGGCACGTACCGCCTCCCGTACGTGCACCAGACCGCAGACGTCACCGGCGGCGTCCAGCACCGCCAGCCGCGACCGGCCGCTGTCCCGGCTGACCTGTTCGATCCGCTCGACCGGGTCGTCGAGGCGGACCGTCACCATCCGGTCGAACGGCTCCATCACCTGGGCCACCGTGGTCCCCTGCAGCTCCAGCATGCTGGTCAGCAACTCGTGCTGGGCGGCACCGAGCAGGCCGTGCTCGCGGGACTGCTCCAGCAGCATCCGCAGCTCGTCCGGGCCGTGCACCTGCGCCAGCTGATCCTGCGGGTTGACCTTCGCCAGCCGCAGCATCGCGTTGGCCACTGCGTTGAGGGCCGACAGCACCGGCCGGGCCACCCGGGCGAAGGCCCGGAACGGCAGGGCCAGCAGCAGCGCGGAGCGCTCCGGGTGGGTGATCGCCCAGGACTTCGGCGCCATCTCGCCGACCACCAGGTGCAGGAAGGTGACCAGGCTCAGCGCGAAGATCAGCGCGATCACGTGGCTGGCGCCGGAGGGCAGGCCGACGGCGTGCAGCAGCGGCCCCACCAGGCGTTCGATCGCCGGCTCGGCCAGCGCACCGAGGCCCAGCGTGCACAGGGTGATGCCCAGTTGCGCGCCGGCCAGCATCAGCGACAGCTCGCGTACGCCGTCGAGGGCGGCCCTGGCCGCCCGGCCACCGCCGACCGCCGCCTGCTCCAGGCGGTACCGCTTGCTCGCCACCAGGGCGAACTCGGCGGCGACGAAGAACCCGTTGAGGGCGAGCAGGACCACCGAGGTGATCAGCGCGAATCCGGTGCTCACGCGGTCACCTCCTCACGCCCGCCGGCCAACTGCAGGCGGACCGAGTCGGCCACGTGCCGGTCGACCGCGAGCACCTCGACCAGGGCTCTCGGGGAGACCTCAGCGTTGTCACCGTCGGCAGGCAGGTCGATCTCCAATCGGTCCCCGACCTCGGGCACCCGGCCCAGCTCGCGCATGACCAGACCGGAGAGGGTGTCGTACTCGGGATGTTCGGGCAGCGAGATGCCGGTGCTGTCGGCGACCTCGTCGATGCGCCAGCGCGCCGGCACCACCCAGGAGCCGTCGTCCTGCCGGGCCGGGGCCCGCTCCGGCGGGTCGTCCTCGTCGCGGATCGGGCCGACCAGCTCCTCGGCGATGTCCTCCAGCGTGATCACGCCGGCGAAGCCGCCGTACTCGTCGACCACGCAGGCCAGCTGACGGTGCCCGGAGCGCAGCCGGTCCAGGACCGTCGGCAGCGGCAGCGTCTCGGGCACCAGCAACGGTGGTACGGCGACCTCGCTGATCGGGGTGGTGGCGCGCTGCGCCGGGGGCACCCGGAGCACGTCGGAGATGCCGACCACGCCGATCAGGTCGTCCACGCCCTCGGCACCGCGCACCGGGAAGCGGGAGCGGCCGGTGTCGAGCAGCTCGACCACCCGGCTGATCGTCTCGTCGGCGCGTACGGTGTGCACGTCGACCCGGGGCACCATGACCTCGCCGGCGGTCAGCTGACGGAAGTCGAGCCCTCGGTCGAGCAGCTCGGACATCTCGGCGTCGAGGTGCCCTTCCAAGCGGGACTCGGCGATGATCTGTTCCAGGTCCTCCGGCGTGGCGCCGCTGGGCAGTTCCTCGATCGGCTCGATGCCGACCCGACGCAGCAGCCGCACCGCGGCCCGGTCGAACAGTTTGATCAGCGGGCCGGCGATCGCCATGTAGAACAGGGTGGACCGGGACAGGGCCCGGGCGACCGGCTCGGGTCGGGCGATGGCCAGGTTCTTCGGGGCCAGCTCGCCCACCACCATCTGCACCACAGTGGCGATGACCAGAGCCAGCACGACGGACAGCGGCAGCGTGACGCCGGAGGAGACGCCGGCCACGCCGAGCAGTTCGGCAAGTCCGGCGCCCAGGTACGGCTCGGCCACGTAACCGACGAGCAGGGCGGTGACGGTGATGCCGAGCTGAGCGCCGGAGAGCATGAACGACAGCCGCGCGGTCACCTCCAGTGCCCGGGCGGATGCCTGGTCACCCTCGGCGGCGCGCTGCTTGAGCTTGCCCCGGTCGACGGCGACGTAGCCGAATTCCTGCGCGACGAAGTAACCCGTCGCGACGGTCAGAACGATGATCAGGAGAAGACCGACGAGGATCAACACGGGAGGCTCAGGGCTCCCGGGGTCATCGGGTCATGTGGATGCCGGGGCTTACCCGGCTGGCTACTGCTGCCCTCCTGGGCAGAAGAGTCGATCATGCGGTCATTCTACCGGCCCGGCCGCCCCCGTCGTGGGGGCTGGGCAGCCCGCGCCCTCGGCATGTGAAAGGTCCGCCGGCCCGCGCGTCACCCACACCTCGCAGTCACCAGCAGACCCATCCGTCACCGTCAGCGGTCGGCCAGTTCGTCGGCGTCGAGCAGGCCCGGATCGAAGCGTCCGGTGCGGTAGGCGGCCCGACCGATCATCTGGGCGGCGACCGGGGCGGTGGCCAACTGGAAGACGCCCACCAGCGCGACCATGCCGAGGTCGGAGAGGGTACGCAGCCGCAGCACCAACCCGAGCAGCAGCAACAGCACACCCAGCACCTGCGGCTTCGTGGCGGCGTGCATCCGGCTCAGCGTGTCGGGGAACCGCAGCACCCCGACGGCGGCGGCCAGGCTCAGCAACGCACCGGCGACCAGGCTGACGGCACCGAGCCAGTCCGCCACGTCGGTCACGGTGAGGGCGGCCCAGTCCACGGCCGTCGCCGTCCCGCCCGACACCGTCCCGCCCGGCCCGGCGGCGGGCGGCGTCACGACTGCTCCCGGACGGCGAAGCGCACCAGGGAGACCGAGCCGACGAAGCCGAGCAGGGCCAGCACCACCAGTACGGGCAGCGTGCTGGCGTGCCGGTTGAGCGCCGCCTCGGCGCCCACCGCGCCGACCATCGTGGCGAGCAGCATGTCGGCGGCGACCACCCGGTCGAGCAACGACGGCCCCCGGTAGAGCCGGACGAGGGCGAGCAGCGCGGCCACGGAGAGCAGGCCGGCGATCATCAGACCGAGAAGGAAGGTCACGACAACTCCTTGTCGACGGGTACGGAGAGCACCTGACGCAACTCGGCGTTCGAGCCGACCGCGGCGACGATCCGCCGCTCCACGATGCGGACCTGCCGGCGGGCGGCGACGAGATCCGCCGGGCCGTGCACGTCGAGCACGTGCACGTAGAGAACCGCGGCCTGCCGATCCGTCTCCACGATCAGGGTGCCCGGGACGAGCGACAGCACCTCGGCGGTGAGCGCCAGGTTGAGATCGGTGGGCACCCGCAGTCGGACCGCCACGATGGCCGAGCGCGGGACGTAGCCGGGCTGCACCGCGATCCGGGCCACGTGCAGGCTGGCCCGGATCAGTTCGCCGACGAACCGCACCGTGAACACCAGCAGCCCACGCAGCCGCAGTCGACCGTCGAAGGTCACCGGTGGCAGCGGGAAGAACACCACCACCGCCGCGGCCACCAGCAACCCACCCAGCAGGTTCGCCCAGCTGAAATCGCCCCAGAACAGGTTCCAGGCCACCACCAGCCAGCCCACCGCCAACACCCGGTCGCGTCGACGTCCCAGCCGGGAACGCATGCCCTGGGCGGGCGTCGCGTCCGGCTCCGGCCGGGTCACGGTGGGCCGCCCGGCAGGACGGCATGGATGTACGGGGTTCGTTCCCGCAGGTCGACCGCCGCGCCCGTGGTCACGTCGAACAGGGGTCCGGCCGCCACGGTCAGGGCCACGCCGAGGACCACCAGGGCCGTGGTGGCGCCGACCGTCAACATGGGCAGCGGTGCGTTCGAGTTGCCTGTCACGCAGGGCACCCGCCAGAACGCCATGCTCCACGCCCGGCTGGCCACGTAGAGGGTGAGCAGGCTGGTGATCGTGCCGACCGCCACGAGCGTCCAGGGCAACGTTCCGCCGACGGCCGCGCCGGCCTGGAGCAGGCCGAGTTTGCCGAGGAACCCGGAGAACGGTGGGATGCCGGCGAGGTTCATGGCCGAGACGAAGAAGAGCAGTCCGAGCAGGGGCGCCACCCGGGCCAGCCCGCCGAGGCGGCGCAGGTCGGTGCTGCCGGTGCGTTGCTCGACCAGGCCGGCGACCAGGAAGAGGGTGGTCTGGATGGTGATGTGGTGGACCACGTAGAAGATCGCGCCGACCAGGCCAGCCACCGTGCTGAGCCCGACTCCGAAGATCATGTAGCCGATGTGGCTGACCAGGGTGAACGAGAACAGCCGCTTCATGTCCGACTGGGCCACCGCGCCGAGGATGCCGACCAGCATGGTCAACCCGGCCACCACCAGCAGCAGCGTGCCGGCCTGCCCACCGGGGAAGAGCAGCGTCTGGGTCCGGATGATGGCGTACACGCCGACCTTGGTGAGCAGGCCGGCGAAGACGGCGGTGACCGGGGCCGGGGCGGTCGGGTAGCTGTCGGGCAGCCAGGCCGACAGCGGGAAGACCGCCGCCTTGATGCCGAAGGCCAGCAGCAGCATCAGTTGCAGGCTCAGCCGGACCCCGTCGGGCAGGGCGTCCAGTCGGGCGGCGAGGTGGGCCAGGTTGAGGGTGCCGGTCGCCGCGTACACCAGGCCCACCGCGATCAGGAAGATCATCGAGGCCAGCACGTTCACCACCACGTACGTGGAGCCGGTACGGATGCGCAGCCGGGTGCCGTTCAGGGTGATCAGGACGAAGCTCGCGGCGAGCAGCATCTCGAAGCCGACGTACAGGTTGAACAGGTCACCGGCGAGGAACGCGTTCGTCACGCCGGCGGTCAACACCAGGTAGGTGGGGTGGAAGATGGCCAGCGGCGCGCTCTCGCCGGTCTCCCCCTGGCCCTGGCCGATCGAGTAGAGCAGCACGCAGAGGGTCACCGCCGAGGAGACCACCAGCATCAGCGCGGCCAGTTGGTCGGCGACCAGCACGATGCCGACCGGTGCAGGCCAGGCGCCGATCTGGACGACAAGTGGTCCGTGCTGGTACGAGCGCACCAGCAGCAGCACCGACACCAGCAGGGTGGCGCTCAGGCAACCGACGCTGACCATGCGCTGTGGCAGGGGCCGGTTCGCCAGCAGCAGCGTCAGTGCCGCGCCGAGCAACGGCAGCAGCACCGGCAGCGGTACGAGCGTGCTCATCGTCCGCTCCGGCCGGGGTTCGGCGCGTACCGGCTCATCCCGGCCCCTCCCCGCGTCGCGGCCCGGGTGCGGGCGCGTCGAGTTGTTCGGGATCGAGTTCCGGTGGTTCCTCACCGAAGTCGACGGTCGAGACCTCCTTGCGCGCGGCGCGTTGCTTGATCCGCTGGTCCTCGATGTCGTCGGGCACCTCGTCGTCGCCGTCCAGATACCAACTGCGGTAGCTGATAGCCAGCAGGAAGGCGGTGAAGCCGAAGGTGATCACGATGGCGGTGAGCACCATGGCCTGCGGCAGCGCGTCGCTCATCGCCGCCGGTTCGGTGACCCCGACCACCGGCGCCCCGCCGGGCCGCCCGCCGAAGATGATCAGCAGGTTGATTCCGTTGCTGATCAGGATGACACCGAGCAGGACCCGACTCAGGCTGCGTTCCAGCAGCAGGGTCACGCCGCACCCCACGAGGATCCCGATCGCGAGGAAGGACACCAGGTTCGCGCCGGCACCTGTCATCTGCGCCGCCCTCTCCCGCGTTCGACGGCGAGCCCTCCGGGCCGACCGCCCGAGGCCTCGATGTTCCGGTCGATCTCGGCCCCGAGACTGCGCAGCACGTCCAACGCCAACCCGATCACCACCAGGTACACACCGACGTCGAAGAAGAGCGAGGTGACCAGGTAGAAGTCGCCGATCAGCGGCAGCCAGAGGTCGATCTTGGCGCTTTCCAGCGCCGCGCCACCGGCCAGCATGCTGGCCAGCGCACCGCCGACCGCCACCGCCAACCCGGCCCCGAGCACGGTGCCGGCGTTGATCGGCGCGGCCTCGGCCAGTTCGTACCGACCACCGGCGAGGTACCGCATGGTCAGCGCCAGGCTGGCGACCAGCCCGCCGGAGAAGCCGCCGCCTGGCGCGTTGTGGCCGGAGAAGAGCAGGTAGAACGAGAACAGCACGGCGGTGTGGAAGATCAGCCGGGTGACCACTTCCAGCACCAGGGAACGGTTGCGCTCGTGCAGGGTGGCGCCGCCACGCAGCCAGACCGGTCGACCGGCGAGGACCTCGCCCCGGTCGACGTCCAGCCGACGCGGCCGGGGGCCGGTGCGGGACCGCTGGAAGACCAGGCTGGCCACCCCGGTCGCGGCGACCACCAGGACCGACAACTCGCCCAGGGTGTCCCAGGCGCGGATGTCGACGAGCGTCACGTTTACCACGTTGCGGCCGTGTCCCTGCTCGACGGCGAGTTGGGGAAAGTCCTCCGAGATGCTGCGCGCCTGCCGGGCGGTGGCGGCGGCGACGGCGAGTCCGGCCACGGTCAGCCCCACGATCGCCCCGATCCCCCGTCGTAGCCATCGGCTGCTCCACAGCGGACGCACCGAGAACCGTTTCGGCAGGCGGCGCAGCACCAGCACGAAGACCGCGATCGTCACGGTCTCCACCAGGAACTGGGTCAGCGCGAGATCGGGTGCGCCGTACAGCACGAAGAACATCGCGGTGCCGTAGCCGGTCATGCCGACCAGCAGCATCGCGGTCATCCGGCGACGGGCACCCACGGCGAGGAGCGCAGCCACGCTGATCACCACAAGCACCACCGGCTGGGCCGGCGTCAGCCACAGCGCGATCGGGTGCTGCCACGGCTCGATGTACAGCAGCACACCACCGGGCACGGCGGCCAGCACCAGCAGGATCAGACCGAGGTACTGCGGCAGCGAACCCCGCTGCGTCACGCTTGTGACGTCCACCGCGACCCGGTCGAAGCGGTGGGTGACCCACTCGTACCCCTGCTGACCGGTGACCGGCACGCGTACCCGCGCCAGCGCGGGGGCCAGCGGACGGCGCAACCAGAACACCACCGCGCCGCCGGCCAGGACCAGCGCCGACAGTCCGAGCGCCAGGTTGAGGCCCGACCAGAGCGCCAGGTGCGCGTGCACGGGCCCGAAACTCTCGGCGTACGGTCGCAGCAGGTGGTCCACGGGGCCGGCGGCCACACCGGCGGCGAGCCCGACGAGGGCCAGCCCGGTCGGTGGCAGCAGCATCGCCGGCGGGATCCGCCCCAGCCTGGTCGGCGCGATCCCCGGGCGGCTGCCGAAGGCGCCCCAGAGGAACCGGAGGCTGTAGGCGACGGTGAGCACGGTGCCGACGACAAGCACCGCCAACACCACCGGCCGGTCGGTGAACGCGGCGAACACCGCCTCCTTGGCCACGAAACCGAGCAAGGGCGGCACGCCGGCCATGGAGGCGGCGGCGAGCACGGCGACGCCGGCCAGCACCGGTGCGGCGCGTCCCAGCCCGGAGAGTTTGCGCAGGTCCCGGGTGCCGGCACCGTGGTCGATCACGCCGACCACGAGGAACAGCGTCGCCTTGAACAGCGCGTGCGCGGCCAGCATCGCCACACCGGCCAGCGCGGCGTCCGCGGTGCCGACGCCGATCGTCACCGCCAGCAGGCCGAGTTGACTGACCGTGCCGTAGGCGAGCAGCAGCTTCAGATCGTGCTGCCGCAGCGCCGCCCAGCCACCGATCACCATGCTGGCCAGCCCGGCGACCAGCACCACCGGTCGCCACGGCGCGGCCCCGGCCAGCACCGGGGCGAACAGGCCGAGCAGATAGACGCCGGCCTTCACCATCGCCGCGGCGTGCAGGTACGCGCTCACCGGGGTCGGTGCCGCCATCGCCACCGGCAGCCACGAGGTGAACGGCAGCAGCGCCGACTTGGACAGCGCGCCGAGCAGGATCAGCAGCACCGCGACCACCAGGTACGGGCCTTCGGGCAACGGGCGGGCGGCGATCTCCGACCAGCGGTAGGTGCCGGCGTGGTGGCCGAGCATGATGAACCCGACAAGCATGGCCAGGCCACCGAGCGTGGTCAGGATCAACGCCTGACCCGCCGCCCAGCGGGCCGAACGCCGCTCTGTGCTGTGCCCGATCAGCAGGTACGAGAAGACAGTGGTCAGTTCCCAGCAGACGTAGAGCAGGAGCAGGTCGTCGGCGAGGACGAGCCCGAGCATCGCCCCGGCGAAGCCGACCATGACGGCGGCGTACTGGGCCGTGCCGACGGCGTCGGCCGGCAGGTAGCGCGCGCTGTAGACCAGCACCAACGCGCCGACGCCGCCGACCAGCAGCGTCATCAGCCAGGACAGGGTGGTCATCCGCAGCGCCAGGTCCAACCCCAACTGCGAGATCCACGGGTACGTCTCGACCACCGCGCCGCCGTGCGCCACGTCCGGCGTACGCACCAACGCCCAGCCGAACGCGGCGGCGGGCGCCAGGGCCAGCGGGTAGCAGGCACGCCGACCCCACCGACGCACCAGTAACGGCGCCACGATGGCTGCCGTGAGGTGCAGGGTCAGCAGTACGAGCACGCGCGCTCCCGTCGAGGTGGGGCAGCGGCGCCCGTTTCGCGTGCCGGCGCCTGAGAGGGATCAGACGACAGTTTCGGTGCAAGCTAGGCGGTTTTGGCGAAAAAACCCCATATCTGATGCACCTTGCCGCAACGGCGTGACGGTCCTCGGCCAGCCGTGCCACCGCCGCTGCGGTGGTGCGGTCAGCCGTGCGAGGGCCGCGCCGGGTCGCGTGCGGGCTCCACCATCAGATCCGGCCGGCCGATGCGCCGGGCCGCCTCGTTGACCAGCCGCTGGGTGGCGGTCAGGGAGCGGACGGAGAGCAGTCGGCCCCGGCTCTCCCGGCGCAGCACGAAGTAGTGCACGGCGACCCGCACCTGCGCCCGGTCGGCGGCGCTGGCCTGCGCGGTGACGACGACCAACTCCCGCAGGCAACTGGCGAGCCGCTCGGCCAACTCGAGGTCGGGGCCGCGCAGCCCGGCACGCAGAGCGACGACCCGACTGTCGACCTTGCGGATCAGAACGTCGGTGCCGGATCCTGGGCCCCGCTGCTCGACGGCCATCCGATCTCCTCACCGCTCATCGTGCCGCGGGTGAAGTTACTTTATGTTGCCTGCCACAAGCAAGCAGTTAAGTAAGACTTAACGGATTAAGCGCTCAAACAGCGATGAGCCTTTTAATAACCCCCTAATCTCCTCAGTTTGCCCCCGGTGCGGGTCCGCGGATGTCGGTGCCTCGGTGCAGGATGGGCTGGTGGACTCCAGCGCAGCACCGACGGGCGGCCCGACGCTCTCCCGTTTCGGTGCGGCGACCCGGGAGTGGTTCAGCGCCGCCTTCGAGGCACCGACGGCCGCCCAGGCGGGTGCCTGGACGGCGATCGCCGCCGGCCGCAACGCCCTGGTCGTGGCGCCGACCGGGTCCGGCAAGACCCTCGCCGCGTTCCTCTGGTCGCTCGACCGGCTGGCCCGCGAGCCCGCCCCGGCCGACCCCCGACACCGGTGCCGGGTGCTCTACGTCAGCCCGCTCAAGGCGCTCGCGGTCGACGTCGAACGCAATCTCCGCACCCCGCTGGCGGGCATCCGGCAGGCCGCCAGCCGGCTCGGGCTGCCCCCGCCGGAGATCACCGTCGGGATGCGCACCGGCGACACCCCGGCCGACGAACGCCGGGCCTTCGCCCGCACCCCACCGGACATCCTCATCACCACCCCGGAGTCGCTGTTCCTGCTGCTGACCTCGGCGGCACGCGACTCGCTGCGCGGCGTCGAGACGGTGATCGTGGACGAGGTGCACGCGGTGGCCGGCACCAAACGCGGCGCGCACCTGGCGCTGTCCCTGGAACGGCTCGACGAACTGTTGCCGGCGGCGGCGCAGCGGATCGGGCTCTCCGCGACGGTCCGACCGGTCGACGAGTGTGCCCGGTTCCTCGGCGGTGCCCGCCCGGTCGAGGTGGTCGCCCCGGTCACCGCCAAGACGATCGAGGTCAGCGTCCAGGTGCCGGTGGAGGACATGACCCACCTCGACGAGCAACCGACACCGCAGGACGCGCTCGGCGGCCCGCGCACCGCGTCGATCTGGCCCGCCCTGGAGGAACGGGTGTACGCCCTGATCCAGGCGCACCGCTCGACAATCGTGTTCACCAACTCCCGCCGCAGCGCCGAGCGGCTCTGTGCGCGCCTCAACGAACTCGCCGCCGAGCAGTCCGCAGGTGAGCCGTCGGCGGCTGCCGGTGCCGGCCGCACCCCGGCGCTGATGATGGCCCAGGCCGGGGCGGTGGCCGGCGCTCCGCCGGTGGTCGCCCGGGCGCATCACGGCAGCGTCTCCCGAGAGGAACGCCGGCACATCGAGGAGTCGCTCAAGGCTGGTCAGTTGCCGGCCGTGGTCGCCACCTCCAGCCTCGAACTCGGCATCGACATGGGCTCGGTCGACCTGGTGGTGCAGATCGAGGCACCGCCGAGCGTCGCCGCCGGTCTGCAGCGGGTCGGCCGGGCCGGGCACCAGGTCGGCGCGGTGTCGCGCGGCGTGGTGCTGCCCAAGCACCGCGGCGACCTGCTCTCCTGCGCGGTGGTCGCCGAGCGGATGAGCGAGGCCACCATCGAGGAGCTGCACCATCCCCGCAATCCGTTGGACGTGCTCGCCCAGCAGATCGTCGCGATGGTCGCGCTGGACCAGTGGCGGGTCGGGGACCTGGCCGCGGTGGTACGCCGGGCGGCACCCTTCGCCGAGCTGCCCGACTCGGCCCTGCACGCCGTCCTCGACATGCTCTCCGGGCGCTACCCGTCGACAGCCTTCGCGGAGTTGCGGCCACGGCTGGTCTGGGATCGCGCCACCGACGTGCTGACCGGTCGTCCGGGCGCGCAGCGACTCGCCGTGACCAGCGGCGGCACCATTCCCGACCGGGGGCTGTTCGGCGTCTTCCTGGCCGGCGCGCAACGCGCCGCCCGGGTCGGCGAGCTGGACGAGGAGATGGTCTACGAGTCCCGGGTCGGCGACGTTTTCCTGCTCGGCTCCTCCTCCTGGCGGATCGAGGAGATCACCCCGGACCGGGTCCTGGTCTCCCCCGCGCCCGGGCAGGCGGCCAAGATGCCGTTCTGGAAGGGCGACCAGCCGGGCCGCCCGGTGGAGCTGGGTCGGGCGATCGGGGCCCGGATCCGGACCCTGCTGCGCCACGGCGACGAACAGGCCACGGCTGCGCTGCGGGCCACCGGGTTGGACGACTGGGCCGCCGGCAACCTGATGGCGTACCTGCGCGAACAGCAGGCCGCGACCCGCGCGCTGCCGGACGACCGGACGGTGGTGGTCGAGCGGTTCCGTGACGAGCTGGGCGACTGGCGGCTGGCCGTGCACAGCGTCCTCGGCGCCCGGGTGAACGCACCGTGGGCGCTGGCCGTCGCCCGTCGACTCGGCGAACGCTACGGCCTGGACGCGCAGGTCCTGCCCTCCGACGACGGCATCGTCGTACGCCTGCCGGACACCGCCGACAGCCCACCCGGCGCCGACGTGGTGGCCTTCGATCCCGACGAGATCGCGCAGTTGGTGGAGGAGTCGGTCGGCACCTCGGCGCTGTTCGCCGCCCGGTTCCGGGAGTGCGCGGCACGCGCGCTGCTGCTGCCCCGCCGGGACCCCCGCCGCCGGCAGCCGCTGTGGCAGCAGCGGCAACGCGCCGCGCAACTGCTCGACGTCGCCCGCGAGTACGCCGACTTCCCGGTCACCCTGGAGGCGGCCCGGGAATGCCTCCAGGACGTCTTCGACGTGCCCGCCCTGGTGCAGGTGATGCGCGACCTCGCCGGCCGCCGGGTACGCCTGGTCGAGGTGGAGACGCCCCGACCGTCGCCGTTCGCCCGCTCCCTGCTCTTCGGGTACGTCGGCGCCTTCCTCTACGAGGGCGACGCCCCACTCGCCGAGCGCCGCGCCGCGGCCCTGGCCCTGGATTCGGCCCTGCTCGGCGAGCTGCTCGGCCGGGTCGACCTGCGCGAGTTGCTCGACCCGGCGGTGCTCACCGAATCCGAGCGGCAGCTGCGCTGGCTGACCCCGCAGCGCCGACCCCGCGACGCGGAGGACGTGGTCGAGCTGCTGCGCCAGCTCGGCGACCTGAGCGCCGAGGAGTTGGCCGAGCGGGGCGTGCCGGTGGACTGGCTGACCGATCTGGCCGCCGGCCGCCGGGTGCTGCGGGTACGCATCGCCGGGCAGGACCGCTGGGTGGTCGTGGAGGACGCCGGTCGGCTGCGGGACGCGCTCGGGGTGGCGCTGCCGGTGGGAGTGGCGCAGGCGTACCTCGAACCGGTGGCCGACCCGCTCGGCGACCTGGTCGCCCGGTACGCCCGTACCCACGGTCCGTTCCCGGCGGCCAGTTGCGCGGCCCGGTTCGGCCTGGGGGTCTTCGTGGTGGAGCAGGCGCTGCGCCGGCTGGCCGCCACCGGGCGGGTGGTCTCCGGCGAGTTCACCCCGGACAGCGTCGGCACCCAGTGGTGCGACGCGGAGGTGCTGCGGCTGCTACGCCGCCGGTCCCTCGCGGCGCTGCGTCGGGAGATCGAGCCGGTGCCGCCCCGCGCCCTCGCCACCTTCCTGCCCCGGTGGCAACAGGTCGGCTCGTCGGCCCGGGGCGTGGAGGCGGTGGCCGCCGTCGTGGAGCAGTTGCAGGGCGTGTCGATGCCGGCGTCGGCGCTGGAGCGGCTGGTGCTCCCGGTCCGGGTGGCCGACTACTCTCCCGCGTTGCTCGACGAGCTGTGCGCCAGCGGCGAGGTCGTGTGGGCCGGTGCCGGTGCGATCGCCGGCGGGGACGGTTGGGTCACCCTCGCCTACGCCGACGTCGCGCCGCTGCTGCTGCCCCCGCCGGACGACGCACTGGCGCGTACTCCCCTGCACGACGCGGTGCTCGACGCCCTCGGCGACGGTCAGGCGTTGTTCTTCCGGGCACTGTCCGACCGGGTCGGTGCCACCGACGACGCCGAGTTGACCACGGTCGTCTGGGATCTGGTCTGGGCCGGGCACCTCACCAACGACACCCTGGCGCCGCTGCGGACGGTGCTCGGCGGTGGCGGCGCGCACCGGGCCCGACCGGCGGCGACACGCGGCCGCTACCGACGCCCGGGGCGGGTGGCGCTGCCCAGCCGGGGCGGTCCACCGACGGTGGCCGGTCGGTGGTCCCGGTTGCCGGAACGCGACGTCGACCCGACGCGGCGGGCCGCCGCCCTGGCCGACGTGCTGCTGGAACGACACGGCGTGCTCACCCGGGGAGCGGTCGTGGCCGAGCAGGTGTCCGGTGGCTTCGCCGCGGTCTACCCGGTGCTGGCCGCGCTGGAGGAACGCGGTGCCGCCCGACGTGGCTACTTCGTCGACGGGCTCGGCGCGGCACAGTTCGCCGTGCCCGGCGCGGTGGACCGGATCCGCGCCCTGGCCGAGCCGCTGGACGCCACGCCGGCCCGTGGTGGCCCGGCCGTGCTGCTGGCCGCCACCGACCCGGCCAACCCGTACGGTGCAGCGTTGCCCTGGCCGGAACGGGTGGTCGACTCCGGCGACGCGGCGGCACCGGCCACCGGCCACCGGGCCGGCCGCAAGGCCGGTGCCCTGGTGGTGCTGGTCGCCGGTGACCTGGTGCTCTACGTGGAGCGGGGCGGGCGGACCATCCTCTCCTTCACCGACGACGCCGACGCGCTGGCCGGTGCCGGGAAGGCCCTGGCCGACGCCGTCGGTTCCGGCGCGTTGGGGCCGATCTCGGTGGAACGGGCCGACGGCGAGGCGGTACGCACCTCGGCGCTGCACGACGCGCTCACCGCCGCCGGCTTCCGGGCCACCCCGCGCGGTCTGCGCCTACGCGCCTGACCCCACGTGCGGCGGGGTCGCCCCGCGCTCAGCGCAGGTCGTCGAGGACCTTCTCGTAGCGCGGCCGCTCGGCCTTCGGCGTCGGTGCCTTCAGGTAGTTCAGCACCACCGTGCCCTTGCGGTGCGAGACGCCGTCCCACCGCTCCGCCATGTCGATGGCGCTGCCCTCGTCCGGGAACACGTACACCGCGATGCCGTCGGTGACGACCAGTTCGGAGCAGCCCAACCCGAGCCCGTCCGGCCCGCACTCCTCCGAGCGGTCCCGCGAGTTGGCGACCTTCAGCCCGGCGGCCCGGAACGCCGCGATGACCTCCCGGGCGCTGGGCTCGCCCGCCTGGCGGGGCGGCAACTCGATCGGCGGTGGGCTCAGCGGCAGCTTCGGCGAACTGCTCTCGGTGCTCGCCTCGTCCGACGGCGCGCCACTGGACTCGGGTCCGGCGGTGGCGGCGGCGGTGGCTTCCGGGCTGGTCGGCGGCGGCGCGGCGCTGTCGGCCGAGGTTGCCGTCGGGGCGGCCGTGGACGGCCGATCCGGGTCACCACCGCAGGCGGTGAGCGCAACGGTGGCCGAGAGCAGGACGACGGCGGGCAGAATCTTCCGGTAAGTCACTCCTGGCAGTCTGCCCAACCCGGCGGTCCTCGTGCAGTGGCCGGTCGGTCAGTGCGCCTGTCACCTATCCGCTATGGCGGGCGCCGGCCCGCAGGCAGCGCGATGGCGACCGGCCGCCGCAGGCGGCCGGATGGCGGGCGCTGCCCACGGGCGCCGGGCGCCGCACGTACCATCCGATGCCGTGACAAGTCGTACGCGCACCACCGGGTCGGCCGAGGTCGTCTCGCTGACCACCGACTACGGTCTGGCCGACGGTTTCGTGGCGGCCTGCCACGGGGCGATCGCCCGGCTCGCGCCGACGGTCCGGGTGATCGACGTGACCCATCTGGTGCCACCGGGAGACATCCGGCGGGGTGCGACGGTGCTCGCGCAGACCGTGCCGCACCTGCCGTTCGGGGTACACGTGGCGGTGGTCGACCCGGGTGTGGGCACGGCCCGCCGGGGCATCGCGCTGGCCACGCCCGAGGGCCTGCTGGTCGGGCCGGACAACGGTCTGCTGCTCGACGCCGCCGCCGCGCTCGGCGGGGTGACCGAAGCGGTGGAGCTGACCAACCCGCGGTGGCAGGCGGATCGGGTCTCGGCGACCTTCCACGGTCGGGACGTCTTCGCCCCGGTCGCGGCCCGGTTGGCCTCGGGCGGCGCGCTGGCCGACGCAGGCCGGGCCGTCGATGCGTCGACGCTGGTCCGGCTGCCCGACCCGGTGGTCGAGGTGCGACCGGACGGCTTCACCGCCGAGGTGCTGACGGTGGACCACTTCGGCAACGTGCAACTGGCCGCTGCGGCCGAGTTGTTGCTTGCGCTGCCGGGCCGGGTCCGGATCCGCCGCGTGGGCGAGGAAGACCGGGAGCGTACGGCGGTGCACGGTCGTACCTTCGGCGACGCCCCGCCCGGTGCCCTGGTGGCGCACGCCGACTCGGCCGGCCGGGTGGCCTTGTCGGTCAACGGCGGCCGGGCCGCTGAGGTGCTCGCCGTCACTGCCGGTACGCTGCTGCGGATCGATGGACTCGCCGGCTGTTGACCGGCCCGCTGCCACACGCACGAAACGTCCACTGTGGAAGGCTGTCGGAGTGGAAGAACGCTGGGTGCCTGCCGCCTGTCCCTGCTGCGCCTCCCGCACCGGCGGCGGCACCTGTCCGGTCTGTTTCTGGACCGACGACGGGCAGGCCGACGCCGACGCCGACGTGGTGCGCGGCGGGCCGAACGGCGACCTGAGCCTGACCATGGCCCGGCTCAACTTCGCCGTCTACGGTGCCTGCCACCCCCGCTACCAGGATGCGGTGCGCGCCCCGCGGCCCGAGGAACTGCCCTGACCACAGGGTGAGCCGTAGCGGCGCCCGGCCCGGCCGAGTCGGGCCGGTGCCGCCTGACACCGACCCGCCTCGACGCACCGGTTCAGCAGCGCGGCACCGTGCCGCCCCAGACCGTCGAGATGTACGCGTGGCTGACGAACTGCCCGCTGGCCAGCCGGTTCCACCGGTTGGTGGTGCGGTACGGGCCGGTCACGCTCTGCCCGGTCACGTAGCACTGGATCGGCACGTTGGCGTACTGGGCGGCCAGGCCGCGCGTCGCGTAGGAGGTGCCGGGGCCGCTGCGGATGTTCAGCGGTCCGTCCCCGACCACACCCCGGGAACCGGTGCCGGTCCACAGGTACGCCACGTCGACCCAGGCGTTCGTGGTCAGTTGCAGCCCGTCCCAGAAGGTGCCGTCGGCCAGGTCGATGCCGGCCGGGTTGAGCACCACCCGACCGAACTGGTCCCGTCCCCCGTTGTAACCGGACTGGTAGGCAGCCTGCGCCTCCGGCCGGCCCTGCGGCAGATCCTTCCAGTTCTCCCGGACCGCACTGGGGTTCCAGTAGTCGTCGCGGGTGTTCCACGGACCGACGTCCCAGACCGGGGCGTACTCGCATCGGCTGCCGGTGGTGGTGCAGACCCGGACGGTGTAGTCGCCGCTGTTGCGCGGTGACAGACCGCGCCGGGACGGCAGGGCCACGAAGTGGTCGCGGGCCACGACGACGTGTCCGTTCGCGGTCGTGTTGCCGACCAGGCCGACCCGCGTCGCGTACACCCGGTAGGTGAGGCCTGGGGTGGCGGCGGTGACGGCGACCCGGTCGGCGGTGAGCCGGACGGCGCGTACCTCGGCGGTCTCGCCGGACCGGCTCGCGGTGAGCACCACCCGGGCCTGCACCTGGCGGACCGGGCTGTCGAAGACGGCGGCCGGGACGGCGTCGCGCCATTCGGTCCACCCGTGGGCACGCCAGCCCCGGACCTGGACCGTCGCGGCGGCGCCGGGCCGGGTGGTGACGGTGACGTCGGCGCGGACCCGGGTCGCCGATGCGGCGAGGGTACGCGCGGAGGTCACCAGCATGCCCTCGGCGACGGCGCTACGCCGTGCCGGGGCGGCGGGTGGGCGGGCGTCGGCCAGTCGCAGACCGGCCCGAGTGTGCCGCACGTTGACGTCGTCTCTGTCGACGACCGACAGATCGGCCTGCCACCTGTCGGTACGGGCGGCGGACGCGGATGCGGGGTGCAGGGCCACCGTGAGTACGGCGGCCATGGCGAGCGAGAGGACGGGGATGCGGAGATAATTCATGGGCAATCCTCCAGGTATTTGCCCAATCCTGCCCAGATAGGCAGATCAACGAGAAGTGGGATACAGATAGCGATACACACGAATTGCGCTCGGTCGGGGGATAATGCCGGGATGCCCGAGGGTGACACCGTGTGGAACACCGCCCGCGTCCTGGCTCGCGCGCTCACCGGGGCCCGGCTGACCGGCAGTGACTTCCGGGTGCCCCAACTGGCCACCACCGACCTCACCGGTTGGCGGGTGACCGACTGCGCCAGCCGAGGCAAGCACCTGCTGATCCGACTGGCCGAACCGACCGGCGCAGCACAGTGGACGCTGCATTCGCACCTGCGCATGGACGGCACCTGGCGGGTGTACGCCCCGGGAGAGCGCTGGAACGCCCGCCCGGCCCACCTGATCCGGGTGGTGCTGTCCGCCGCGACCGCGACCGCCGTCGGTTACCACCTGCACGAGGTGGCGCTGCTGCCGACCGCCGAGGAGGACCGGCTCGTCGGGCACCTCGGCCCCGACCTGCTGGGAACGGACTGGGACCCGCAGGAGGCGGTCCGCCGGCTGGCCGACCGACCGGCCGACAACATCGCCGAGGCGCTGCTGGACCAGCGCAACCTGGCCGGGGTCGGCAACCTCTACAAGTGCGAGCTGCTGTTCCTGCGCGGAATCAACCCGCGCACCCGCGTCGCCGACGTGCCCGACCTCGCCAGCCTGGTCACCCTGGCACACGACCTGCTGGCCGCCAACCGGGGACGGTGGACGCAGAGCACCACCGGGTCGCTGCGTCGCGGCCAGACCAGTTACGTGTACGGGCGGCGTGCCCAGCCGTGCCGACGGTGCGGCACCGCGATCCGCAAGGAGGAACTGGGCGAGCGGGTCACCTACTGGTGTCCCCGCTGCCAACCCGCCCCGACCTGACCTGGCCCGACCGCCTGGCCACTGCCCGGGGTGGCGCGCGACAACACGCCGGATGAGCAGCAAATTGACACGATTGGGTACTTCCTTAACCGGCAGGTCACGTCGCATGCTGCGGTTGAGCGCTCACGGATAGTCAACGCAGCGCGATGTGGCCGACCACGTCGGGGTGGTGGCCGCCGCGCCCCGATCACCGGGAGAGCCATGGCCGTGTTCCGTAGACTCCGGTCGACCTGGCTCGACCGTGCCACCCGCAGTGAACAGCAGGGCTCGTCCCCGACCGTCCCCAGTGCTCGCACCGGCCCGGCGGCGGTCACCGACGTCACCGCCGTACCCGAAGCGGCCGGCACCGCCGCACCGGCGAGCCTGGACCCGGCGGCCGCACCACGCTGCTTCGGCCCGGTGCCGAACCACGCCTACAGTCCCCTGCCGACCCTCGACTCCACCGGCGCGGTGGTGACCGGCACGGGCATCCGCAAGTTCGTCGACCCGCTGCCCGGCCTCGGCGCGTTGGGGCGTACCCCCCTCGGGGCCGAGCTGCCCGTCGCGGTGCCGGACACCATCAGTCACCCCGGCTGCGACTACTACGAGATCGGGCTGACCGAGTACACCCAACGGCTGCACCAGGATCTGCCGGCGACCCGGCTGCGCGGCTACCGACAGCTGAACCTGGGCACCGACGGCGACGGGCACAACACCGTCGCCCCGCCGTCGCGCGCCTGGCACCTCGGGCCGGTGGTGCTGGCCCGCCGGGGCCGACCGGTACGGATCAAGTTCATCAACCAGCTGCCGGCCGGCCCGGCCGGCGAACTCTTCCTGCCGGTGGATCCGACCATGCCCGCCGCGGGCGAGGGTCCGCTCGGCGGCCCGGCACCGTACCCGCAGAACCGGGCGGTACTGCACCTGGCCGGGGCGCACACCGGTTGGATCAGCGCCGGCAACCCGTACCAGTGGATCACGCCCGCCGGTGAGATCACTCCCTACCCGACAGGCGTCGGCCTGACTCCGGTGCCCGACATGCCGCCGCCGGGGCCGGGTGCCACCACGCTCTACTACCCGAACGAGCAGAGTGCCCGGCTGCTGTGGTTCCACGACAACACCGTCGGACTGTCCCGGCTGACCATCTATTCCGGACAGATAGCGCTCTTCCTGCTCACCGACGAGGCAGAGGATCGGCTGGTCGCCGACGGGGTGCTGCCCGACGAGCAGTTGCCCCTCGTCTTCGAGGACAAGACCTTCGTACCGGACGACGCCCAGCTCGCCGCGCAGGACCCGACCTGGGACCGGCACCGCTGGGGAGCCCGGGGCAGCCTCTGGCACCCGCACGTCTACCAACCCCGACAGAACCCGTACCAACCCGACGGCCGCAACCCGACCGGCCGCTGGGACTACGGCCCGTGGTCCCGTACCGTGCCGGCTGCCGGGTCGGACGCGGCGGCGGTGCCCAACCCGCGCCACGACCCGGTCACCGAGCCGGACGAGCCGCCGGAGATGCCCGGGGTGCCGCATCCCAGCGCGGTGCCCGGCGCGTACGGCGACACCGTGCTGGTCAACGGCGCCGCCTACCCGTACCTGGACGTCGAGCCCCGGGTGTACCGGTGGCGGATCCTCAACGCCTGCACGGACCGCTGGCTCAACCTCCAGCTGTACCGGGCCGGCTCGGACGAGCCGATGTGGACGCCCGAGGGCCGACTCGTCGACGCCGACGCCGGTGAGGTGCCGATGGTCGACGCGGTACGGGCACCGGGGCGTCCGGCGGGCTGGCCCACCGACGGTCGGCCCGGTGGGGTGCCCGACCCGGACGCCTGCGGACCCGAGATGATCCGGATCGGCAACGAGTGCGGCCTGCTGCCCGCCCCCGTGGTGATCCCCAACCGGCCGGTCGGGTTCCGCTACGACCGACGCGATCCGGCCGTGCTCAACGTCGACGGGCACGCGCTGCTGCTCGCCCCCGGTGAGCGGGCCGACGTGCTTGTGGACTTCGCCACCGTCGCCCCGGGCAGCACGCTGATCCTCTACAACGACTGCCCCGCGCCGTTTCCCGCCTTCGACCCCCGCTACGACCACCACACCGGCGCGCCCGACCGCACCACCGAGGGTGGCGCGCCGCCGTCCGTCGCCGGCTACGGCCCGAACACCCGGACCCTGTTGCAGATCCGGGTGGCGGGCACCCCGGCCACGCCGTACGACCTCAACCGGTTGCGCGAGCGGCTTCCGGCCGCCTACGCGGCCAGCCAACACCCCCCGATCGTGCCCGACCCGGCGTACGACCCCTGCTACGGCACCGTCACTGCCGGAGCGACCCGCATCCCCGTGCACGCCACAAGGGTCGAGTTCACCCCCACCGGGGCCGCCGCACCAGCCGCCCTGCCGCTGACGGTCAAGGCGGTGCGACAGGTCTTCGAGCCCGAGCACGGCCGGCTCACCGGGCGGCTCGGGGTGGCGCATCCGCACGCCGGGCCACGCGCCGAGACTGTCCTGCCGCTCGGGCCGACCGACCCTGCCACCGAGGTGCTGCACGTCAGCGACCCGGCCGTGCCGGTCGGTGCGCCGGGTGACGGCACCCAGCTGTGGCGGGTACGCGGCACCGGCCGGCAGAGCCATCCGGTGCGTTTCGACGGGCTGGACGTGCAGGTGGTCGGCCGGGTCGGGCGCGACGGTGCGATCCGTCCCCCGTATCCGGGGGAACTGGGCTGGAAACAGATCGTCCGGGTCGACCCCGGCGAGGACGTGATCCTGGCGCTGCGCCCGGAAGCACCGCCGCTGCCGTTCAAGATCGGCGACAGCGTACGGCTGCTCGATCCGACCCGGCCGGTCGGTGTGCCGGTCGGATCCACCCCGGTCAGCCCGCTCGACGGGCGTCCGGCCTCGGTGGTCAACCAACTGGTCAACCTGGGCTGGGAGTACCGCTGGTGCAGCGGCGCGGGCGGGCACCGCGACCAGGGCATGAGCCGCCCTCTCGTGGTACGCGTGTCGCCCCGGGCACCCAGCGGGCTGGCCGCCACCGCCGCGCCCGGCTCGGCGACCGCCCTACCGGCGATCAACCTGACCTGGACCGGCAACGGCAGCCGTCCACCGGCCACCAGCCATCTGCTGCAACGCGCCACCGACCCGACGTTCATCAGCGGGCTGACCGAGTTGACCGTGGCGGCCACCGCGACCCGGTACACCGACGCCACAGTCACCCCCGGCGTGACCTACCACTACCGGATCCGGGCCGAGAACGCCGTCGGCTGCTCGGCCTGGTCGAACAGCATCCCCGCCTCGGTGCAGCTCACCGCGCCGACGAAGCTGTCCGCGGCGATACCACCGGCCGCGCCGCTGCGTGTCGCGCTGCGCTGGGCCAACCGTTCCTTCGCCACCGGGATCGACGTGCAACGGGCCACCAACCCGACCTTCACCAGCGGGCCGGGCACCACCGCCATCGGCGTCGGCGATCACCACCTCGACCCGGCGGTCGCCCCCGACACCACCTACTACTACCGGGTACGCACCACCTACCTGGGTGCCGCCTCGCCCTGGTCGACGGTGGCAACGGTGACCACCCCACCGGCGCCGGGGGTACCGACCTCGGTGAGCGTGACCACCAGCACACCCGGCCCGGACACGGCGACGGTGATGTTGAACTGGGCGGCGAGCACCCCCGCCAGTCAGGGCGCGGGCTTCACCGTGGAACGCGCTCTCGACGTCGCCTTCACCCGCGAGTTGGCCACCTTCACCGTCACCGGCCGAGGCTTCACCAACACCGGCCTGGCCCGAGGCGTCACCTACCACTACCGGATCCGCTCGTTCAACGTCGTCGGCGCCTCCCCCTACACCCCGCCCCTGCCCATCACCACCCCCGAATAACGCGCCACGCGCCCGCCGCGCGCTCTCCCCGCGTTGATCAAGAAGTTCTGGTCTGGATCCGGCGTTGCGGAGACCGAAACGTCTTGATCAGCGGGGTATGCCGGGGGTGGGGTGGGGGCGGAGTTCGGAAAGGGCGGAGGCGAAGCCGTGCAGCAGGTCGGTGGCCTCGGTGAGGCGGGTGGCGGCGGGGTGTTCGAGTTGGGGGCGGTACTCCTCGGCGAGGTAGCCGGCGGCAGCCACCACCAGGCGCTCGTACGCCGTCACGCCGGCCTCCAGTTGGCCGGTGAGCGCCTGGTGCGCCTCGGCCAACGGCGGCCGGGCGTCGGCCGGCGCGAGGCGCAGGGTGCGCTCCACGCTGGCCACCCGGTCGGCCAGCTCCCGCAGGGACTGCTCGGCGACGCTCGCCTCCGCGACGGCCGGCTCGGCGAGGCCGGTGAGCCGACCCGTCATCCCGGCCATGGTGGTGGCGGCCCGGTCCAGCCGTTCCCACGGACCGGCGGCGCTGGTGCCGCGCAGTGCGGTGCGGGTACGGACCCGGCGCACCTCGGCCACCACCCCGGCACCGGCGGGCAGTCGTTCCACTGCAGCCACCAGGCGGGCCCGGTTGCGGGCGGCGGCCTGGGCCGGATCGAGGGCGGGCGGAGCCGGCTGGGCGGCCAACGCCCGCAGGTCCACCCAACGCCACGCGGCCAACGCGGTGGTGGCACCCGCAGCGGCGGCCCAGACCGCGTCGGCCAGCCCGATCCCGGCGTACGGAGTCAGGATGACCGTCGCGCCACCGAACCCACCGGCCAGGACGCTCCACCGCCGGGCGGAGCGGCGCAGCTTGCCCAACCGCCGGAAGTACCGGGTGCGTTCGTCTGCTGCCACCGTGGCCTCCTCGATCCCCCGCTCAACCGGCGGCGCTGGTGTCCCCGGTGCCCCGGTCCCGATTCATGGTCGCCCTGATCTCGTCCAGTCGGGCGACGGCCGGGTCGGCGGTCGCCGGCTGCGGGGCGCCGACCGCGCCCTGCCCGGTGCCGGCACCGAGCTGCTCACCGGCCATGCTCGCCCGGATCTGATCCAGCCGGGCGGTGCCGGCGGTGTCGAGGGTGGCCTTCTGGATCTCCAGCATCCGGCCCTCGGCCGAGTTGCTGGCCAGCTCGGCGCGGCCCATGGCGTTGGCGTAGCGCCGCTCGATGCGGTCGCGGACCTCGTCCAGGCTGGGCGTCGTGCCGGGCGCGGTGAGCGCCGACATCGACTCCAACGAGGCGGCCACGCTCTCCTGCATCTTGGCCTGCTCGAGCTGGCTGAGCAGCTTGGCGCGCTCGGCCAGCTTCTGCTGGAGGATCATGGAATTGTTCTCCACCGCCCGGCGGGCCTGCCCGGCGGCGGCGAGCGCCTGATCGTGAAGCGTCTTCAGGTCCTCCGCGGCCTGCTCGGCGGAGACCAGCTGGGTGGCCAGCGTCTGCGCGGACTGCTCGTAGCGCCCGGCCTCGACCTCGTCACCCTTGGCCCGGGCCTGGTCGGCGAGGACCAGCGCCTGCCGGGCGTTGCTCTGCAACCGCTCGACGTCGGACATCTGCCGGGACAGCTTCATCTCCAGCTGACGCTGGTTGCCGATCACCGCGGCGGCCTGCTGGACCAACGCCTGGTGCTGCCGGTGCGCCTCGTCGATGGCCTGTTGGAGCTGCACCTTGGGATCGGCGTGCTCGTCGATACGGGCGCCGAAGAGCGCCATCAGGTACTTCCAACCCTTGACGAACGGGTTCGCCATCTCCGCGGTATCCCCTCAGTAACGTCGCTGCGCCAGCCCCCATGTCGGGTGGCCCAGCTCGGCCACCGGCGATGGTGGGTCCATCGTCCCAGCCGAGCACCAGCACGACATCCGTACCGGCGACGAGGGGACGTATGCGATCAACCCTACGCGGCGGCCGCCACCGCGACCATCCGCCACCGAGCCCTTCGCGCGCTCAGGCGGCGCAGACCACGTCCCGGTCGGTGCGGTCGGCGGGTCGGACCCGGGTGCTGCGCAGGGTCGCCTTGAGCGGGGACTCCTGACGCACCGAGACCGCGACACCGTCCGCGCTGACCTGGCGTACGGAGCGGTTGGTCGCTGCGCCCACCGTCGCGGTGACCGGGGTCGACTCGGCCGACTCGTCCTGCATGGGCACGAGCACACCGGGCAGCTGCTCGGCGAGCGCGACGGTGTCGCTCACCTCTCGCAGCAACTCGGAGAGGCGGGCGCCCAGCGCATCGCAGATCGCGGCGAGCAGTTCGCTTGAGGGTTCCTTCTGGCCGCGTTCGATCTCGGACAGGTAGCCCAGGCTGACGTTGGCCGCGGACGAGACTTCGCGCAGCGTGCGGTGCTGCCCCTGCCGGCGCGCCCGTAGAGCGTCACCGATCACCCGGCGTAGCAGGACCATCGCACCTCCCCTGGGGGACAGAGTACGCCTGACCGTGCGGCCGGGCGGCGGCACCGGCTCCGATCGACGGAGCCTTCCCGCAACCGTACCCGCTATGGGCCGCCACGACATCCCACCCCGCCCGGCTACTCCGCTGCGTAACCGCCGCGCCCGCCGCCACCGGCCGCCGCCGTGACGCCTCCGGAACGCTGCGCATGCTCGGTGAGCAGCCGCAACGCCTCGGTCACCGAGGCACCCCGGATCTGATCCCGCCCGCCGTCGAGGTGCAACTCGCGTACCTCCGTGCCGTCGGGGCCGGCGACCGCGACGAAGACCAGCCCGACCGGCTTGCCGTCCTGCGGCTCCGGGCCGGCCACACCTGTGGTGGCCAGCCCCCAGTCGGCCCCGCAGCGCTGCCGCCCACCCTCGGCGAGCGCCGCCGCCACATCGGCGTCGACCGGGCCGCGCTCCGCCAGCAGGTGCTTCGGTACGCCCGCCAGCGACTCCTTCAGCTCGGTCGCGTACACCACCAGACCGCCCCGGTAGACGACGCTCGCACCGGCGATCTCCACGATCGTGGCGGCCAGCAGTCCTCCGGTCAGCGACTCGACGGTGGCCAGGGTCTCCCGCCGCTCGGTGAGGCGGTGCACCACTCCGGCCGCCGCGCGGCCCATCGATCCTTCGGCTTCTCTCACACCCACGACTGGCATCCTTCCCGACCGGACCGGTTCCTACTCGCCACGACGCGGGATTTCAGCTGCCAGAAGCGGTGCCGGCTCAGCTGCGGGCGCGACGCAGCCGCAGAGCCTGGGCGATGTAGTCGAATCCGGTGACGACCGTCACCGCGACCGCCGCACCCATGATCCAGGGACCGATCACGGCCAGCCCGTCCGGCATCGGCCACAGGTACCAGACGATGGCCAGGATCTGCAGGGCGGTCTTGACCTTGCCGCCACGACTGGCGGCGATCACTCCCCGCCGGATCACCCAGAACCGCATGGCCGTGATGCCGACCTCGCGGGCGAGGATGAGCCCGGTCACCCACCAGGGCAGCCGGTCGTACCAGGACAGCAGCAGCAGGGCGGCACCGGTGAGCGCCTTGTCGGCGATCGGATCGGCCACCTTGCCGACCGCGGTGATCAGCCCGAACCGGCGGGCGATCCAGCCGTCGACCAGATCCGTCGCCGAGGCGACGGCGAAGATCAGGCAGGCGGTGATCTGCCAACCGGCGTGGGTCATGCCCGACACGACCACCGAGGCGGCGAAGACCGGTACGAGCAGCAGCCGCAGGGCGGTCAGCGCGTTGGCGGCGTTCACCACCGGCACCCGGGCCGCCACCGGAGCCGGTGTCGACTCGGTCGCGCCGGTCATCGGCCCACGCTCGGGCACCCCATGCTGTCGTTCCCTCTCGTCTCGGCCCGCCGTCACCGTGTCGCGCCGGGCGCCGCCGAGATCATCTCATCCGGCACCGCCAGCAGGTCCACTCCCTCCGTGCCGGTCACGGTGGCCCGGACCAGGTCACCCGGACGAAGCGCGGCCAGGTCGACACCACCGTCGGCGGGCGCGACGAGGGTGGTCGAACCGTCCACCTCCGGCGCCTGGTGCGCGGCCCGTCCCTCGACGACGTCGCCGTCGATCGAGTCGACGAGCACCTCGACGGTCGTGCCGAGCCGGTCCTCGGCACGCTGCGAGCACAGCTCGTCGGCGAGGGCGCTGAGCTTGTCGTACCGGCGCTTGATGGTGGCGGCGGAGACCTTGCCGGACAGCCCGGCGGCCTCGGTGCCGTCCTCGTCGCTGTAGTCGAACATGCCGATCGCGTCCAGCCGGGCCTCGGTCAGGAAACGGACCAGTTCGTCGACGTCGGCCCGGGTCTCGCCCGGGAACCCGACGATGAAGTTGCTCCGCGCCCCGGCCTGGGGGTCCAACTCCCGTGCCGAGGCCAGCAGCTCCAGGAACCGGTCGGTGGAGCCGAAACGTCGCATCCGGCGCAGCACCGGCTCGCTGGAGTGCTGGAACGACAGGTCGAAGTAGGGCGCGACGCCCGGCGTGGTGGCGATCGCCTCGATCAGGCCGGGTCTGGTCTCGGCCGGCTGAAGGTAGCTGGCCCGGACCCGGACGATGCCGTCGATCGCGGCGAGCTGCGGCAGCAGCTTCTCCAGGGCGCGCGGATCACCCAGGTCCTTGCCGTACGAGGTGGAGTTCTCGCTGACCAGCACCAGTTCACGGACACCGCTCTTGGCCAGCCACTCCGCCTCGGCGAGCAACTCGTCAGGGGTACGGGAGACGAAGGCGCCGCGGAAGGCGGGGATGGCGCAGAAGGCGCAGCGGCGGTCGCAGCCGCTGGCCAGCTTGAGCGAGGCGACCGGCCCGCTGTCGAGCCGGCGACGCAGCACCGGACGCAGATGCGCGGGGGTGTGCTCGTCGACGTCGGCCCCTCGGCCGTGCCCGGGCAGCGACACCGCGCTGTCCCGCCGGGCGACCGGGGTCAACGGCAGCAGCTCACGCCGGTCCCGGGGAGTGTGCGCGGTGAACTCGCGGCCCTCGACCACCGCGTCCAGCCGGGCGGCGATCTGCGGGTAGTCGTCGAAGCTGAGCACCGCCTGGGCCTCGGGCAGGCTGTCGGCCAACTCCCGGCCGTACCGCTCCGCCATGCAACCCGCGGCGACCACCTTCGCGCCGGTATCGGCGGCGGCCAGCAGCGTCTGGATGGAATCCTGCTTGGCCTTCTCCACGAAACCACAGGTGTTGACCACCACCACGTCGGCGCCCTCGCCGTCGGTGGTCACCTGCCAGCCATCGGCGTGCAGGCGGGCGGCCAACTCCTCCGAGTCGACCTCGTTACGGGCACAGCCCAGGGTCAGCAGGGCGACACGGCGACCGTCAGAAGAGGTGGCAGACACCATCCGAGGGTACCGGGCCGCCGCGCCCGGCCCGGCGGGGCGGGCGCGGCGTCCAACGGGTTGGGCACGCTGTCCACCAGGTGGGGCGGGGCGTCCACCGGGTTGGACGGGGCGGATCAGGTCGGGACGGCCGGGGCGAGGGCCCGGACCACCTGGTCGAGCAGGAACACCTCGGTGCCGGCCAGGCCGACCGAGCAGAAGACCGAGACCTGGTCCGCGTCGGTGCGGCCGGGCGCGGCGCCGGCCAGCACCGCTCCCAGATCACGCAACCGCGAGGCGTACGGCGCTTCGGCGGCCAGCATCGGTGGCACGTACGCCCCGGCCTGCGCCGGTGAGTCGGTGACCAGCACGGCGGCGGCGTCGAGGAGATCGGGGCCGAATTCCGCCCGGTCGCGCTGTTTGAAACCGACCGCGTTGACGTGGGTGCCGGGGGCGAGGTCGGCGGCGTCCAGCACCGGTGTCGGGCTGGTGGTGGCGAGCACCACCACGTCGCGGTCGCGCACCGCCGCGCGGGCGGTGTCCACGGCGCGGGCCGGTACACCCAGCTCGGCGCGGACCCGGTCGGCGAACGCGGTCCGGCGTGCCGCCGAACGGCTGAACACGGTGACCTCACGCAGCGGGCGTACGGCGGCGGCTGCCCAGACCTGGGTCCACGCCTGACCGCCGGCGCCGATCACCCCGAGCGTGTCGGCGTCCGGGCGGGCCAGCGCGTCCACCGCGACCCCACCCAACCCGCCGGTACGCCGGGACCCCAGCTCCTCCCCCACGGCCACCGCCCGCACCGCGCCGGTCTGCCCGTCGTGCAGCACCACCACCTGCTCGGCCCCCGGGTGACCGAAGGTGTCGTACGACCGGTAGCCGTACCACTGCCCGGTCAGGTGCCCGGCCGTGAGCACCATCCGGCCCCCGCCCAGCGGCGCGGCGGCCCGGGGCGGGGCCACCAGTCGTCCGTCGTACGCGGCCAGCAGAGCCCGGCGCATGGCGTCCACGGTGGCCGGTGCGTCAAGCGCGCCAGCGACCTCCGGATCGGAGATGAGCAGGGTCATGCCCCCCATCGTGCAACGTCAAGCAAGGTTGAGGTCCACCCGAGGTGATCGGCCTCACCCGAGCCGCGGCTTTCCCCCGGTGCTACGGTCGGTCCCGGTGGCCCGCAAGGGTCCCCCGGACGAGTCGTGGGCGTACCCGGTCAGGCCAAGACGCCCCGTGCAAGGACCCGACTCGTCCCGTGCCAGGTGGCTCGGGCGACCGCGAAAGGTGACCCCGATGGCCTGGATCGTGCTGGTGCTCTCCGGACTGCTGGAAACGGCGTGGGCGATCGCCCTGGACCGCAGCGCCGGCTTCACCCGTCCCCTCCCCTCCGCGATCTTCGCGGTCACGCTGGTGCTGAGCATGGGCGGCCTGGCGTACGCGCTGCGGGAGATCCCGGTCGGCACCGGGTACGCGGTCTGGGTCGGCATCGGCGCGACCGGTACCGCGCTGGTGGGGATGCTCGCGCTGGGCGAGTCGACAAGCCTGCCCCGGATCCTCTGCCTGCTGCTGGTGGTCGCCGGGGTGGTCGGCCTGAAGATCTACCACTGATCTCCGGCACCGGTGGCGTGACGAACCGCACCAGTGGGTAGAGACCGGACGGCAGACGCAGACTCACCATCCGGAGGCAGACATGGCCACCAGCACCGTTCGTTCGACCAGCGCCGCCCGCATCTGCACCATCGTGGGCTTCGTGTGCGCGGTTCTCGCGTTGCTGCTCAATCCGATTCTCTTCGGAGTCATCGGTCTGGTCCTCGGTGTCGTCGGCGCGGTGCTCGGCGACAAGCCACTCGGCTGGTACGCCGCCGGCGCCAACGTGGTCGCCATGCTGCTCAGCATGTTGATCCTCAACGCGCTCTGACCCACCAGCACGACGGGCCCGCCGCGACACGCGGCGGGCCCGTGGCATGTCTGCGGCAGGGCCGGCCGCTGCCGCCCGATCCGCCGCTGTCGGCGGTCCTCGCCGCCGGTCGGTCACCGTCGGCGGTCCTCGCCGCCGGTCGGCCGCTGTCGGCGGTCAGTCCTCGTCGCCGCGCAGGCCCGCCAGGACCTCTTCCAACTCGTCCGGCTTGACAAGCACGTCGCGGGCCTTGGAGCCCTCCGAGGGGCCGACCACGCCCCGGGTCTCCATCAGGTCCATCAGCCGGCCGGCCTTGGCGAAGCCGACCCGCAGCTTGCGCTGGAGCATCGAGGTCGAGCCGAACTGCGAGGTGACCACCAACTCGACCGCCTGCACCAGCAGGTCCAGGTCGTCGCCGATGTCCTCGTCGATCTTCTTCTTGCTGTCCTGCGCGGGAGCCAGCACGTCCGGACGGAACTCCGGTTCGCGCTGGTCCTTGCAGAACTTCACCACGTCGTTGATCTCGCGCTCGGTGACCCAGGCACCCTGGATGCGGATCGGCTTCGAGGCGCCCATCGGCAGGAACAGCCCGTCGCCGCGGCCCAGCAGCTTCTCCGCACCCGGCTGGTCGAGGATGACCCGCGAGTCGGCCAGCGAGGAGGTGGCGAACGCCAGGCGGGACGGCACGTTGGCCTTGATCAGGCCGGTCACCACGTCCACGCTCGGCCGCTGGGTGGCCAGCACCAGGTGGATACCGGCGGCCCGGGCCAACTGCGTGATCCGGACGACGGAGTCCTCCACGTCACGGGGGGCGACCATCATCAGGTCGGCCAACTCGTCGACGATCACCAGCAGGTACGGGTACGGCCGGATCTCCCGCTCGCTGCCCGGCGGCGCCTTGATCTCACCGTTGCGCACCTTGCGGTTGAAGTCGTCGATGTGCCGGACGCCGTTGGCGGCCAGGTCGTCGTAGCGCATGTCCATCTCGCGGACCACCCACTCCAGCGAGTCGGCGGCCTTCTTCGCGTTTGTCACGATCGGGGTGACCAGGTGCGGGATGCCCTCGTAGCCGGTCATCTCGACCCGCTTCGGGTCGATCAGCAGCAGCCGCACCTCGTCCGGCGTGGCCCGGGTCAGGATGGACACCAGCAGCGAGTTGAGGCAGCTCGACTTGCCCGCGCCGGTGGCGCCCGCGATCAGGATGTGCGGCATCTTCGCCAGGTTGGCCACCACGTAGCCGCCCTCGATGTCCTTGCCGAGAGCGACCACCATCGGATGGTGGTCGCTGGTGGCGGCGCGGGAGCGCAGCACGTCGCCGAGGGCCACGTTCTCCGGGTCGGTGTTCGGGATCTCCACGCCGACGGCACTCTTGCCCGGGATCGGACTGAGGATGCGGACGTCCGGCGACTTCACCGCGTACGCGATGTTGCGGGAGAGCTGAGTGATCCGCTCGACCTTCACGCCGTGGCCGAGCTCGACCTCGTAGCGGGTGACCGTCGGGCCCCGGGTGAAGCCGGTCACCGCGGCGTCCACGTCGAACTGTTCGAAGACACCGGTCAGCGCGGCGATCACCTCGTCGTTGGCCTTGCTGCGGGTCTTCGGCGCGGCCCCGCTGCCCAGCATGTTCGCCGGTGGCAGGGTGTAGTCGCCGGCCAGGCCGGTAAGCGCGAGCTGCTCGGCCCGGGTCGGTGCCGGCGAATGCTCCGGCGGCTCGGCCGGCTTGCGGCTCGCCGGCACCCGCGACGGCGGCTTGCGCGGCAGGACGATGGTCTCCTGGAGATCCACATCGCCCGGGTCGTCGAAGTCGTCCGGGTCGAGCGGCGGCGGGGTCCGCTTCGCGGGGCGACGCCGGGCCGGCGTGGCGGCCGGCTCGTCGGTGTCCTGTCCGGTCTGGCCGATCACGCTGCCGGCGAGCAGGCCGAGCCGCTCAGGGATCTTGTTGATCGGCGTGGCGGTGACCACGAGCAGGCCGAACACCAGCAGCAGGATCAGCAGCGGTACCGCGACCCAGGCGGTGACCGCCCGTTCCAACACGCTGCCCACACCCGCGCCGACCAGGCCACCGGCGAAGTCGCGCTCACCCGGGTCACCCGGCTGTTGACCGATGTGCAGCATCGCGGCGGTGGCGACCAGCATGGAACCCCAGCCGATCCAGCCCCGGCCGCGGTGCTCGGGGTCACCGGGCTGGCGCATCAGCCGCCAGGCACCGATGCCGAGCAGCACCGGCACCACCACGGAGATGGCGCCGAGGAAGAGCCGGACCGTGTCGGCCAGCCGGGCCCCGACCGGGCCGGCGGCGGAGAACCAGAGGGCTGCCGCGCTGAGTAGGGCGAGGCCGATCATCAGCAGCCCGGCGCCGTCACGGCGGTGCTCCGGGTCCAGGTCACGGGCCGAGGCGGCCTGCCGGCCGACGGTGCGTACCGCCCAGCCGACGCCGTGGGCGAGGCCCATCCACAGTGCCCCGACCGCGCGACCGACGTAGGCGGCCGGACCGGGGCCCCGCGAGGTGGTGCGACGCCGCGCCGGGGCGGCCTTCTTCGCCGGTTGACGGGCACGACTGTTCGCGCCAGCACGCGGCGACGCGCCGCGTCGCCGGCTCGCTTGAGAGGTACGGCCCGCCATAGCATCACCGTAACGGCGGGTCCCGCGATACGCCGGTCTTCCTGGTCGGCTCCGCGTGTCGCAACGCGGTCCCCGCCACCTGCCGTGATATTTGCCTGGCGAAGGGATGCCCGATGGCGTCGCCGGAGTACGACGACGGTCTGGACGGCCCGCTGGCCGGGCATCCGGACACGCTACGACCGTTGACCCACGACCTGGTCGCCGCGGTGCTCGCCAACCGGGGGCACGCGGTCACCACCGACGCCGGCGGCAACCTGGTCGGACGATGGGCCGAGGCGCACATCTGGTTCCTGCGCGCCGGCGACCTCGGAGAGCTGCTCCAGGTCCGTACGGTCGCCACGCACACCTTCCCGGTGGACCTCGTACCGAGGCTGCACGAGTTCTGCAACGGCTGGAACCGGGACCGGTTCTGGCCGAAGGCGTTCGTGCACGTCGACGACGCCGGGCAGGCCCGGATCTGCGGCGAGGTCATCACCGACCTGGAACGGGGGGTGACACCGCATCAACTGGACCGCCTGCTCGACCGGGGCATCGTCACCGGCTGCGGGCTGGCCACCGAGGTGGGGCGGATCCTGGGGACGGCACCCCGGTGAGCGGGTGGGCCACCGGCCGCCGCAGCCGACCACGGATGTCGACGCCGGGCGACGGACGGGCCGACCGGGGCCCCGCCGACCTGCTGGCCGATGCGCGTGACATGCCCGACGGCGAGGCGCGCATCGCCGAACTGGAACGGGTCGCCGCCCTCGCCGAGGCCACCGGCGATGCCGGGACCGCGATGGACGCCTGGGCCGAACTGGTCGAGGCCCACCTGCGCGGCGGCCAACGGTGGCGGCTCTTCGAGCCCGTCCGGCGTTGCCTCGACACGGCCCGCCGGCCGCAGCGCCCCGACGACGGCACGCGTCCCGTCGGACCGGACGACGAGACGCTGCGCCGCTACCAGCGGTACGCCGTCGAGGCCCTGCTCGGCACCTCCCGCATCGGCCTCGATCAGGCCCGGACCGTACTGGACGGGCTGGACGACCCGACGTGCCACGACGGCGGAGCCCTCGTCGCCCAGCTGCGCTGCCGCATCGCCGATCACGTCGGCGACGAGCCCGCCGCCCGACACTGGCTGCGACGGTGGCGGACCGCCGGCCCGGACCCGGCCGCCGGCTGCCCCGACTGCCTGCCGGTACGCCAGGCTGAACTGCTCGCCGGCTGGGGTGACTGGGCCGAGGCGCTCGCCGCCGTCGAACCCCTGCTCGACGGTACGTTCGGGTGCACCGCCCAGCCGGAGGCCGCGTTGGCGGCTGCGTTGCTGCCGTGGCTGCGGGCGGGCACGGCGCAGCGGGCGGGCACGGCGCAGCGGGCGGGCACGGCGCAGCGGGCGGCGCAGGCGCACGTGCGGGCGTACCGTCGACACCGCGTCGCCCCGGACGGGTTCGACCACCTCGCCACCCATCTGCGGTTCTGCGCGCTCGGCGGCCACCTCGACCGTGGGCTGGAGATCCTCGTCGAGCAGGTGCCCCGGCTCGACCAGCCGCACGACGACCTGGCCGTGATGGAGTTCGCCACGGCGGGCGCGCTGATCTGCACCCTGGCCGCCGAGCAGCGCGCCGATCGGACGGTGCACCGACCGGCCTACCACGGGCGGTCCGCCGCGACGGTCACGGTGACGGCCCTCGGCGCGGAACTGCTCGCGGTGGCCACCGAGTTGGCCGGCAGCTTCGACGCCCGCAACGGCACCGGACACCAGTCCGGCCGGATGGCCGCCTGGCTGGCCGAACGACCGTCGGCCCCGCCGGTGCCTCTCCCCGCCGACGAACCGGTCGACGATGAGCCGGTCGACGGCGAACCGGTGGATGCCGGCGAGTCGGTGGACGGCGAACCGGCGGCTGACGACGAGCCGGCGGGCGCGCCCTGGTCGGACGGCGGGGTGCGCGACGGGACGACGGGCGAGCGCCGGAGCATGGCCGAGGAGGAGTTGGGGGCGCTCTCCGTGACGATGATCACCACCGTGTTGGATCGGCGGGGCGACCGCTACGCCCTCGACAGCGCCGGCACGGTGCTCGGGCGCTGGGGCGACGCGGTGATCCAGTTCCGGCGGGCCGGGGAACGCGGCGACGTGCTGCACGCGCGGGTGGTCGCCGACCGTCGGCTGCCGGCGGCCCGCCGCGCCGAGGCGTACGCCTTCTGCAACGGCTGGAACCGGGACCGGCTGCTGCCCAAGGCGTACGTGCACGATCCCGGTGACGGCGAGCTGGTGTTGGCCGGTGAGGTGGCCACGGACCTGGCGTACGGGGTGGCCCCGGCCCAGGTGACAGTCCTGGTCGACGCGGCGGTACGGACCGGCGTCGCGTACGCCGAGGCGGTCGCCGCCCTGCCCTGACCCCCGCCGACGCTCGGACCCGGCCTTGTCGTCGCCGGCGCGTGCCTGCTCCTACCGCAGCGAGCGGGCCCCGCCCGTTGCCGAAGCCGCGAGCGGGCCCGACCGGCGTGTGTGCCGGCCGGGCCCGGCAGATCAGCGCTGGCCGCTCAGGGCGCGGAAGTTCTGCGTGGTGAGCAGGGTCAGGTTGTTGCGTTGCAGGATCTCGTTGATCGGCTGGTAGAACGTGGTGCCGCCACGGGCGCAGTCACCCGAGCCACCGGAGGTGACGCCCTGTGCCTGGTTGCCCGAGATCCACGAGCCGCCGGAGTCGCCGGGCTCGGCGCACACGTTGGTCCGGACCAGCCCGCTGACCAGCCCCTCCGGGTAGCGCACTGTGGCGTTGCGTGCCTGCACGGTGCCGCAGCGGACCCCCGTGGTGGAGCCGGACCGGCAGATCGACGAACCGGCGGGCACCTCCCGCGAGCCGGCGACCCGGGCGATGCCGCCCCGGAAGTCGGTCACCTCCGGCAGCACCCGCGTGTTGCTGTTGACCTGCACGAACGCCCAGTCGTCGCCGGGGAACGAGGAGGACCGGAAGACGCCCTGCAACTCCCCGTCCGCGCCGGAGGTGCGGGCACCGACCCGGCCGCAGTGCCCGGCGGTGACGTAGCCGCCGACCACCGCGAAGCCGACCGAGCAACGCCCCGCGCCGACGAAGAACGGCTCACCGCCACGTACGTCGGCGAAGAGTCGCGGCTGTTCCTCGGTGGCCATCCGGACCGCCTGCCGCGGCACCCCGGCGCGAGCCACGAACCGCCACCCGGCCGCCTCGGCACCCGGCTGGGCGAGCACCACGAGGCTGTTCGAGGCGACGTCGACGTACCAGCCGGAGACCTGCTGGGCACGGGCGGCGCTGCGGTCCATTCTGGTCTTGAGCGCATCGAGCTGCCCGACCCCGCGCTCGACCACCTTCGGCACCGCCCCGGCGGCACGGACCCGCGCCGCCTCGGCCGGGTCGGCGACCGCCACGTTCAACTGACTGCCGTCGGCGCTGAGCCAACTGCCGCCGTAGTCCGCACCCAGCTCCGTCCGGAGCTGGTCGACCACGCCGGTGGCCCAGCGTTCGGTCTTCAGCCGGGCCGCGACCTGGGTCTCGTCGAGGCCCAGATCCCGGCGCAGCGCCTCGACCACCTGCGGGTCGGCACCCTCCACCGCCTGACCGGCCGGCACCCGCGGCGCACCGCTGTCACCGGCGAACGACGGCAGGGTCACCGCCGCCGCCGCGCCCACCGCGGCCACCACGACACCGATGGCTGTCAATCTTCTGCGGTCCATCCGCCACGCTCCTCCCGGCAGGCGCGGGCACGCCTGCCGGGTCGGAGTACGGGCGAAAGGTCCGAGCGGTTCAGACCTCGACGACGGTGGGCACGATCATCGGCCGACGCCGGTAGGCGTCGTTGACCCAGCGGCCCACGGTCCGACGGACGATCTGCTGGAGCTGGTGTGGATCGGTGATCCCGTCCGCGGCGGCCCGGTTCAGCGCCTCGGTCACCAGCGGGATCACCGCGTTGAACGCCGCAGCGTCCTCCGAGAAGCCCTTGGCGGAGACGGTGGGACCGGCGACCACCTTGCCGGTGACCGAGTCGACCACGACGGTGGTGGCGATGAACCCGCCGTCACCGAGGATGCGCCGCTCGGTGAGCAGCGACTCGCTGACGTCACCGACGGCGAGGCCGTCGACGTAGACGTACCGACTCTTGACCCGCCCGACCAGGCTGGCGCGGCCCTCGACCAGGTCGACCACGTCGCCGTCCTCGCAGAGCACCACCCGGTCCGGCGCGACGCCGGACTCGATGCCCAGTCGCGCGTGCGCCCGCAGGTGCCGCCACTCGCCGTGCACCGGCATCAGGTTGCTCGGGCGTACGACGTTGAGCAGGTAGAGCAGTTCGCCGGCCGGGGCGTGGCCGGAGACGTGCACCTTGGCCACGTCCTTGTGCACCACCACGGCACCGGCACGGGCCAGGCGGTTGATCACCCGGTAGACCGAGGTCTCGTTGCCGGGCACCAGCGAGGACGCCAGCACCACGGTGTCGCCGGGGGCGATGGTGATGTGCCGGTGGTCGCCGCTGGCCATCCTGCCCAGGGCGCTCATCGGCTCCCCCTGCGAGCCGGTGGACATCAGCACGATCTGCTCCGGCGGCATCGACGTCGCCTCGTCCAGGCCGACGACCAGGCCGGCTGGGATGTTCAGCAGGCCGAGGTCACGGGCGATGCCCATGTTGCGCACCATCGACCGGCCGATCAGGGCGACCTTGCGGCCGTGTTCGAGCGCCGAGTCGAAGACCTGCTGCACCCGATGCACGTGGGAGGCGAACGAGGCCACGATGATCCGGCCCCGCGCCTTGGCGAAGATCGAGTCGAGGACCGGGCCGATCTCCCGTTCCGGCGTGACGAAGCCGGGGATCTCCGCGTTTGTGGAGTCCGACAGCAGCAGGTCGACACCCTCGGCGCCGAGCCGCGCGAACCCGGCCAGGTCGGTGATCCGCCCGTCCAGCGGAAGCTGGTCCATCTTGAAGTCGCCGGTGTGCAGCACCAGCCCGGCCGGCGTACGGATGGCCACCGCCAGCGCGTCCGGAATCGAGTGGTTGACGGCGAAGAACTCACACTCGAACGGGCCGAGCCGCTCCCGGCCGCCCTCGCGCACCGTCAACGTGTACGGCTGGATCCGCCGCTCGGCCAGCTTCGCCTCGACAAGCGCCAGGGTGAACTGCGAGCCGACCAGCGGAATGTCGGCCTTGTGCGCGAGCAGGTACGGCACGGCGCCGATGTGGTCCTCGTGGCCGTGGGTCAGCACGATCGCCTGGATGTCGTCGAGCCGGTCGAGGATGGGCCCGAAGTCGGGCAGGATCAGGTCGACGCCGGGCTGCTCCACATCGGGAAAGAGCACCCCACAGTCGACGACCAGCAACTTCCCGTCGTACTCGAAGACGGTCATGTTCCGACCGATGGCGCCGAGCCCACCGAGCGGGATGATCCGCAATCCGCCCTCCGGCAGCGGCGGGGGAAGTTGAGCCTCCTCGTTGTGCGCCTCGGTCACGCGCTCACCTCATTCTGTGACGCCGTCACCCGGCGTCCGTCCGGTCGTTTGATCATTCGGGAAGTGGTAGGCCCGCTGCTGCGCAGTCGGCGCGCAGCTGAGCCACCTGGTCCTCGGTGGCGTCCACCAACGGCGAACGGACCGGGCCGGCCGGCAGGCCCTGCACGGTCAGGCCGGCCTTGACCAGGATGGTGCCCTGGGTACGGAAGATCCCGGTGAACAGCGGCAGCAGTCGACGGTGCAGCGTCAACGCGGTCGACATGTCCCCTGCGTCGTACGCCTCGATCATCCGCTTGGTGTCCGCGCCGCTGAAGTGCGTCGAGGTGCCGACCACGCCGACGGCACCGACAGCCAACGCAGGCAGCGTGAGCGAGTCCTCGCCACTGTAGTACGCCAGGTCCGTACGGCTGGTGACCCAACTGGTGGCGGTCAGGTCGCCCTTGGCGTCCTTCACCGCGACGATGCGGCCGTGCTCGGCGAGCCGGACCAGCGTCTCTGTCTCGATCGGCACACCGGAGCGGTGCGGGATGTCGTACAGCATCACCGGCAGCCCGGTGGCGTCGGCCACCGCGGTGAAGTGTCGCAGCAGCCCCGCCTGGGGCGGCTTGTTGTAGTACGGGGTGACCACCAGCAGCCCGTGCGCACCGGCCTTCTCCGCCGAGGCGGCCAACTCGATGGTGTGCCGGGTGTCGTTGGTGCCCACCCCGGCCAGCACCCGCGCCCGGTCCCCCACGGCCTCCACCACGGTGCGGATCAGCTGTTCCTTCTCAGCCTCCGTGGTGGTCGGCGACTCGCCGGTGGTGCCGTTGATCACCAGCGCGTCGTTGCCCTGCTCCGCGACGAGATGGTTCGCCAGCCGCGCGGCGCCGTCCAGGTCGAGCGTGCCCTCAGCGGTGAACGGGGTCACCATGGCGGTGATCACCCGGCCGAAGGGACGGGACACCGCCCGTGCCGGGGCGTCAACGTGGTCGTGCGTCATGGTGACAACCTATCGGACAGCGGCTGGAGGACTGCCGGGGAAGGGTGGCATGCGCCCCGGGCGGGCAGCGCCCTGAACCCGCTCAGGACTGCTCGGCGAGCGGGCTCGCCGCGACCTCGGTGCCGTCGGGCAGGGTCGAGATGACGAAGTCGGCGAAGACGTTCGGCGCGACCCGCTGCAACTGCCGCAGGCACTCCACGGCCAGCTCGCGGATCTCCACGTCGGCGTGCTCGGTGGCCCGCATCGCGATGAAGTGCCGCCAGGCACGGTAGTTGCCGGACACCACAATCCGGGTCTCGGTGGCGTTCGGCAGCACGGCCCGGGCCGCCTGACGTGCCTGCTTGCGCCGCAGCGTCGGGTTGGGCTCGTCGACGAAGTGCCGCTCCAGCCCCTCCAACAGCTCGTTGTAGGCCCGTACGCTCGCCTCCGCGGCCTCGACGAACCGCTTGTGCAGCTCCGGGTCCTCGGCGATCACCCGCGGCTCGACCATCGCCGCGTCCCGCTCGGGCACGTACCGCTGGGACAGCTGCGAGTACGAGAAGTGCCGATGCCGGATCAACTCGTGGGTGAACGAGCGGGACACCCCGGTGAAGTAGAAGCTGACCGACCCGTGCTCCAGCACGGAAAGGTGCCCGACCTCCAGGATGTGCGCGAGGTAACCGGCGTTGGTGGCGGTGGCCGGGTTCGGCTTCTTCCAGCTCTGGTAGCAGGCCCGCCCGGCGAACTCGGCGAGCGCCTGCCCGCCGTCGGCGTCCGTCGACCACGGCACGTCCTGCGGCGGCTCAAAATGAGTCCACGCGATCAACCTGACCTGGGGCTGCACCATCTCCGGCATTCCGCGACTCTAACCCCACCCCTCCCTGACCCCCACACCCTCCCCACCCCACCCACAACTCCGCGATCTTGCACTTGTGGTCGCCGAGACGCACCCTTCACCCCTTA